>NZ_DALZYO010000017.1:45629-111841 GCF_031988165.1 Neobacillus sp. | reverse complement strand
CAGTCAAAGTGCTCCAGTCCATACGCCGCTTAACGGGCGCTTGCGCTTTTCTTATAACATTATGAAAGAATACTAATAAAGTTAACTGACCAGCTTCATACTCTACTCTAGCACTTGTTGTTTTGCTAGTGATTTTACCGATGCTAATCGGACCATTCTATTGAGATAATGTTTAATATCCTCTATGAAATCAGCTAGTTGAACCCCTATTTATCCACGAACACCTTCTAGTTGTTTATTTCTTTAGCTCTTGAAGAAAAATCTTAAACAATTTTTTAACCACTTTAGTAAATTTTTGTTAATATTATAGATATAGAGAAGTTTTTTCGTTTTTAACGAAACTTTTTCGCTAGCGATTCGTAGTATCGTATAGCAGCATTGGAGCTGAGGGAAGTTAATGGAAGCAATTGTGAAAAAAAGAATAAAACAAGTCATTAAAGGCGATCAAGATGCCTATGGTGAAATCGTTGAAATATATAAAAATAGTATCTATCAGCTGTGTTTCAGAATGCTTGGCAATCGACATGAAGCAGAGGATATGGCACAGGAAGCATTTATACGGGCTTTCGTGAATATCAAATCGTTTAACCAAAATTTGAAATTTTCCACATGGCTTTTTCGGATTGCAACCAATCTTTGTATCGACAGGATGCGAAAAAAGAAGCCGGATTATTATTTAGATGCAGAAGTTGCAGGAACAGAGGGATTAAATATGTATTCTCAGATTCCTTCTGATACCCCGCTTCCGGAAAAGGAGCTAGAAAGCTTAGAACTGCAGGAAGCGGTTCAGAAGGAAATCTTAAAACTGCCTGAAAAATATCGATCAGCAATCGTATTAAAATATATTGAAGAGTTGTCCTTAAATGAAATTAGTGAAATTCTTGACCTGCCCCTTGGGACAGTCAAAACAAGAATTCATCGTGGCCGTGAAGCTTTAAGACAACAATTACGATATGTGTGATAAGAGGTGAAATCATATATGTGCCCAGAACAGATCATCGAATTAATGCATGAATATTTAGACGAGGACATTGACCAAGAAAAGGAACAAATATTAAGAGACCACCTCCAAAGCTGTAAAGAGTGTGCACTCATTTTTAACGAACTTAAAAAGACGATAGCTTTTGTAAAAAGTACATCTCATGTGCAGGCACCCGCAGATTTTACGGCTAATGTTTTGTCACGGCTACCAAAGGAGAAAAAGAAGGTTTGGATGCAGCGTTGGGTAAAAACCCATCCGTTGCTGGCTGCTGCATCATTATTTTTCATATTAATGATGGGAAGCGTATTTTCTACCTGGAATCAGGACCGGGAGTTTTCTGTTTCAAAGCAAAAAAACTTAGTTGTAAAAAATAATACAGTCATTGTTCCTAAAGGGGAAACCGTTAAGGGCAATGTCATCGTTCGGAATGGGAAATTGAAGATCGAAGGTGAAATTCAGGGTGACGTAACGGTCATCAATGGCGAGAAGTATTTAGCGTCTGCCGGGCATGTTACTGGTCAAATAGAAGAAGTAAATGAAGTATTCGATTGGATTTGGTATCATATGAAAAAGACCGCTCAGGAAGTGGTTGATATTTTCGATCAGCCTAAATCTGAATAAAAAACAAATCACTCCTGGGAGTGATTTGTTTTGTTAAGAAGGTACATATAATAAGTACAAGGTACATTTATGTTATAATAAAATGGTTGTATTCAATCTACGTTTTAAGAAAGTTACGGAGGAAGAACAATGCCGTTTACTGATTTCACTGTTTGGAAGAGTTTAGCTAGTATTGTTGATATTGTCCTCGTATGGTATGTCATTTACAAGCTGATTAACGTTATAAAGGGAACGAAGGCCGTTCAGTTATTAAAAGGTATTCTGGTCATTCTTCTTGTCAGGGTTGTCGGTGAGTGGCTCGGCTTAATCACATTAAGCTGGATGATGCAACAGGCCATAAATTGGGGATTTCTTGCCATTATTATTATCTTTCAGCCTGAGCTTAGAAGGGCCCTTGAGCAATTAGGCAGAGGGCGGTTCTTTTCGCGAAGTAGTAATCAAGATGATGATAATCAGGAAAAAACGATCGAATCGATTATAAAGGCAACCGATTATATGGCAAAGCGCCGTATCGGTGCATTAATTTCGATTGAAAGAGAAACGGGTATGAGCGATTACATAGAAACCGGTATCCCGTTAAACGCGTCTATTTCTTCAGAACTGCTGATAAATATATTTATTCCGAACACACCGCTCCATGATGGTGCGGTTATTGTCCAAAAAAATAATGTTTCAGCAGCAGCTTGTTATCTTCCCTTATCCGAAAGCCCGTTTATTTCGAAGGAGCTAGGCACGAGACATCGAGCGGCATTAGGAATAAGTGAAGTCACGGATAGTGTAACCATCGTGGTTTCGGAAGAGACCGGGAACATCTCACTCACAAAGAATGGTGAACTTCATCGTGATGTTAAAATAGAGGAGCTCAGAGAATTACTTACGAGTGAATTGTTAATTCATAACAAAACGAAACAGGCTTCTTCAGCTCGTTGGAACTGGAGGGGGAAAAATAATGGATAAATGGATGGATAATCCTTGGTTTATCAAGATCCTTGCTTTATTATTGGCTGTTCTATTATATTCGACTGTACCTCATACAGGGACTAAGTTGACAGACGTTAATGTACCTGGGGAGAATACAACAGAGACATTAACGGATATTCCTGTAAAGGTTTACTATGATACGAAAAATTTAGTAGTGTCTGGGATTCCTAACACCATCGATATAACCTTAAAAGGGCCAATGACTCACGTTCAGTCTGCCAAGGCATCACAGAACTTCGAGGTTTATGTGGATTTAACTAACGCGAGGATTGGCAAACAGAAGGTGAAACTAAAGGTAAGAAATTTATCAGATAAATTAACAGCAACACTCAATCCTGCCAGTGTGACTGTAACGGTTCAGGAAAAAATCACGAAGGAATTTAAAGTGGAAGCAGAATTTAATTCGAACCAAATTGAAGAGGGATATTCTGCTGGACCACCAGTTGTTGAACCAAATAAAGTGAAAATTACCGGTGCCAAAAGTGCTATTGACCGAATTTCCTATGTAAAGGCCACTATTGAGGAAAAAAATAAACTGAAAGAATCAGTTACGAAAGAAGCTCGCATCCAAGTTCTAGACAAGGAACTAAATAAGTTAAATGTCGTGGTGGAACCTGAGACAGTTAAGGTCACGATTCCAATAAAAAGTAACACAAAAACCGTTCCCATTAACACTGTTAAAAAAGGAACAGCACCAGAAGGAGTTACCATTCAATCGATTGAACTTGACACAAATGAGGCCATTATTATGGGACAGGCAGAGGTTCTTAAGACGACTGAAAATGTTCGAGTCGAAGTGGATATCAGTAAAATTACCGAGAATACAACACTCACTTTACCTATCATTGTCTCCAATGGAATTACCAAGGTTACCCCGCAAACAGTAAAAGTAACCGTGGTGGTGAATAAGCAAGATGAGAAAACCATATCGGGTATCCCGTTAAAAATCCAAGGATTATCCGATAATTATCAAGCGGAGATAAATGATCCTGCAAATCAGTTGATAAATTTATTGATTAATGGTCCAAGCGGAGCATTAAACACTTTGAAACCCGATGACTTTTCTGCGTATATTGATTTGTCCAGCCTTACGGAGGGGAATCATGAAGTAAATATTCATGTGGAAGGTCCCCTTAATGTGAAGTGGAAACCTGATAAATCAAAAGCAAAAATAACGATTTCAAAAGCAAATGCATAAGATCCAGCAATATATGTTGAAGGAGAGATTTTTACAATGGGAAAATATTTCGGTACCGATGGAGTACGTGGAGTAGCAAATAGTGAATTAACGCCTGAAATGGCCTTTAAATTAGGTCGCTTTGGTGGATATGTGTTAACAAAAGATAAGGATCGTCCGAAAGTACTTATTGGCCGTGATACACGTATATCTGGACATATGCTGGAAGGGGCCCTTGTGGCAGGTTTGCTATCCATTGGTGCAGAAGTAATGCGTCTCGGAGTCATATCAACTCCTGGCGTCGCTTATTTAACAAAAGCATTAGGAGCGCAGGCAGGCGTGATGATTTCCGCTTCACATAATCCAGTCGCCGACAACGGAATTAAATTTTTCGGACCTGACGGATTCAAGCTTTCGGATGAACAGGAATTAGAAATTGAGGAGCTCATTGATTTACCGCAGGATCAACTGCCTCGTCCTACGGGCGCTGAACTTGGGCAGGTGATGGATTATTTCGAAGGCGGACAAAAGTATCTGCAATACTTGAAAAATACCGTTGAGGAAGATTTCTCTGGAATTCATATTGCTTTGGATTGTGCACACGGGGCCACTTCTTCGCTGGCGACACACTTATTTGCTGATTTGGATGCGGACCTGTCAACGATGGGTGCTTCACCAAATGGGTTAAATATCAACGCGGGTGTTGGGTCGACGCACCCTGAAGCACTTGTAAGTTTAGTGAAAGAAAAAGGAGCCGATATCGGTCTTTCCTTTGACGGTGATGGCGATCGTTTAATTGCGATTGACGAAAAGGGAAATATCATTGACGGTGACCAGATTATGTATATTTGCGGCAAGTATATGAAAGAACAAGGGCGCTTAAAGCACGGAACGATTGTATCAACAGTAATGAGCAATTTGGGTTTTTATAAAGCTCTTGAAAATCATGGAATCCACAGCGTACCAACCGCAGTTGGTGATCGCTATGTGGTGGAAGAAATGAAGAAGAATGGGTTTAACCTTGGCGGAGAACAATCAGGCCATATCATTTTCTTGGAGTATAACACCACAGGTGATGGCCTATTATCTGGGTTGCAATTAGTCAACATAATGAAGGCTACTCAAAAGCCATTATCGGAGTTGGCTGGTGAAATGAAGAAATACCCGCAAAAGCTAGTCAATGTAAGAGTAACGGATAAGCATCATGTAACCGATAATGCAAAAGTAAAAGAAGTTATTGAGCATGTAGAAGCTGAAATGGCTGGAAACGGAAGAATTCTTGTCCGTCCGTCGGGTACAGAACCGCTTGTCCGCGTCATGGCAGAGGCGTCGACAGAGGAACTTTGTGAAGACTACGTAAACCGAATCGTCGCGGTAGTAAAAGAAGAAATGGAATTAAAGGAATAAGTTAATTCATATGCATAAGGGAACGTGAAATAGCCCTTATGCATATTTTATTATGAATGGTTTTTGAATAAAAGTTTAACCTTTTAGTTTTTAGTTGACGGACGACTGACAAATCATGTACTATTAATTTGCTTTGCTTCTTTAAAGCAGGTTTATCCATTTTTTACAGAAAGGTGGGTTGGGGTAGCAAATAAAGTCTTAAAAAAGCGCCTGGACTAATCGAGAGACGGTTTGATTAGTTGACGAGGAGGAGGTTTATCGAATGTTCGGCGGATACCTCCCGGTTGGAGACGCACAACCGAAAATTTCTTCTTTAAAACACTTTGGCAACTCAGTGCACAAAGAGAGGAAAATGCGCAAACTAAATAAATGTATAAAAAGGTATAGACAGATACCTTACCAAAACAGAGATAAGGGGGCAAGTACGCCCTCAAAGCACCTTGCCCCCTGTATCAGGGAGGAAACAAAAAATGTGTGGAATTGTTGGATATATTGGAAATAATGACTCGAAAGAAATTTTATTAAAAGGTTTAGAAAAGCTTGAATATAGAGGCTATGACTCAGCTGGAATTGCTGTTAAAAATGAGAACGGCGTTCATGTATTTAAAGAAAAAGGTCGCATTGCTGATTTGCGTGCTATCGTTGATTTGGATGTAATGGCGAATATCGGAATTGGTCATACACGTTGGGCAACACACGGTGTTCCAAGCCAAGTGAATTCCCATCCCCATCAAAGTGCATCCGACCGTTTTACACTGGTTCATAACGGTGTCATCGAGAACTATGATCTGTTAAAACGTGAATATTTAACAGATGTTTCATTCGTGAGTGAAACGGATACGGAAGTCATTGTTCAGATGATTGAGTTATTTGTTCAGGATGGCTTAGAGGTAGTAGAAGCTTTCCGTAAAACGCTTACCCTTATACATGGATCCTATGCTCTTGCGCTTTTAGATGCTAGTGACAATGAAACCATCTATGTGGCAAAAAATAAAAGCCCATTGCTTGTTGGCTTAGGTGATGGTTTTAATGTAGTAGCAAGCGACGCGATGGCGATGCTGCAAGTAACGGATCAATACGTAGAATTAATGGACAAAGAAATCGTCATTGTCACAAAGGATGAAGTAACGATTCAAAATCTTAACGGCGAAGTCATTAACCGTTCACCATATAAAGCAGAACTAGATGCCAGCGATATTGAAAAGGGAACCTACCCACATTACATGCTGAAAGAAATCGATGAGCAGCCACTTGTGATGCGTAAGATTATTCAAACGTATCAGAATGAGCATGGTGAGTTAACAATTGACCGAGAAATCATCGATGCTTTAAATGAAGCAGATCGCCTGTATATTATTGCTGCTGGTACATCTTATCATGCCGGTCTTGTTGGCAAGCAGTTTATTGAAAAAATGGCGAAAATTCCGGTCGAAGTTCATATCTCAAGTGAATTTGGCTATAACATGCCTCTTCTTTCTGAAAAACCGTTGTTTATCTTCATTTCACAAAGCGGGGAAACAGCAGATAGCCGTGCTGTGCTTGTGAATGTGAAAGAAATGGGCTACCCTACGTTAACGATTACCAATGTTCCTGGTTCAACGCTTTCTCGTGAGGCTGATTTTACGCTTTTATTACACGCTGGCCCGGAAATTGCTGTTGCCTCTACAAAGGCTTACACAGCACAGATAGCTGTTCTTTCTATCTTGGCAGAAGTAACGGCGAAGAGCCGCGGCTTAAAAGTTGGCTTTGATCTTGTGAAAGAGCTCGGTATTGTCGCAAATGCAATAGAAGTTCTCTGCGATTCAAAGGAGTTAATTGAACAGATTGCTAGAGAGTTTTTATCCGTAACACGCAACTGCTTCTTTATCGGCCGTGGAATTGACTTCTATGTGGGATTAGAAGGTGCCTTGAAGCTGAAAGAAATTTCTTATATTCAAGCGGAAGGCTTTGCCGGCGGCGAATTAAAGCATGGAACGATTGCATTAATTGAGGAAGGTACGCCTGTCATTGCTCTTGCAACTCAAGAAAGCGTTAATTTAAGCATTCGCGGAAATGTGAAGGAAGTGGTGGCTCGTGGAGCAAACCCTTGTATCATTTCGATGAAGGGCTTAAATCATGACGAAGACAGCTTCGTCATTCCAGAAGTAAATGAATTATTAACACCGCTTATCTCTGTCATACCATTACAAATACTTGCTTACTACGCAGCCCTACACCGTGATTGCGACGTCGACAAACCGAGAAATCTCGCAAAATCGGTGACGGTTGAATAAGAGGGATTTATGCTTGAACCTAATTGTAGATTTGAAAGAAAGTTGCGATGTTTATAAGAAAGTTGCGATGTTTTAAAGAAAGTCGCGATGTTTATAAGAAAGTTGCGAAGCTTCCCCCCTTTAGATATGATTGTCTAAAGGGGTGTTTTTATGTCTAAAAGAAAAAGAGCATCTAAATGTTGAAAGACAAAAAAGTAGGGAACTGACTTAAAAATTGTCAATCAACATTATAAATAAAAATTTGATAAAGTGAGACTCAATCCATTTTCAGGATTGGGTCTTTTTTGTTAATACGGGTTTCTCCCAAATAAACACCTCCGCATTTGAGATAAATAATACCACACACATACATGGAAATTCTATGTATGTGTGTGGTAAAATATATCTGATAGTAAGAAAAACTGTCTTACACGTATTTATTAACTCAACTTTCAAAAAGGTGTTTCGCAATACTTACCGAACAACTTTAATAAAAAGGGAGAGTAATTATGTGGACAGATAATGATGAGTTAGAATACGAAGTAAATCGCACCAAGTTTCAATCAGGTGTTGGATGTTTAATTGTGGGATTTATTCTACTTGTGGTAATTATTGTTTCAGCTATGTCATTAACCTCAAAGGCATACGATAAACTTACAGAAGATACAGAACTGGTTGAGAGCAAATCTCCTGATCAAAACCATATCATTAAAGTGATAGTAAAAGGTACCCTTACCTTCAATGACCCAACTGTTGTGATTTCGTATAAAAACAATAAAATGGAACGTAAAATCAACAATGATAGAAAAAGTCTAAACCCTTCTGATGTTTCAATAAGTTGGAAAAATAACGAAGAAGCAACGATTCTGCTATTTGGCGAGAAACAATCCTCAGAGGTGGTTGAATTTAAATTACCAAACAAAGGATCTGAGTCTACTCCATTTCAAGTTGTTCAAAGTGAATTAGGGCTTTTCCCTTTTCAAAAAAGTGAATCTCCCAACCATGTCAATATCGTGGAATTAAGAAAGTACACCTATTCAAAAGGGATGGGGCGTTTCTACGATGAAGTCCCTATTGAAGTTTATTACGGAAAAATTGGAGACAACTTGCAGAGATATGGCGAGTTTGAAGGAGGTAACCCAAACAATAAGAACTCTTTCCAAATCCTTTGGAAGGATGATCAGCATGTATCGATTGATGCAAGAGCATACAATAAATCAATGGAAATAGAATTCAAATAAAAAGAGCTGATAGATTTCACTCCAAGTAGGTGGTGCGAATCTCAAAAATCTTACTAAGTCTTTGTGTTTGTATACTTGGATCAAGATTTTCATTTGAAGAAATAGGAACAATCGAAGTTTATGAAGGTAAAATAGGTTTTATTGAAATATTCCCAAGTGATTTTGGTTACAAAATACGTTCATTACTAAAGAAAAACAGTGTACTTTATTGAGGTAACTGGGGATGAGTTCATGATCATAATGAGTTGCAGCGGCAGCTCGTTTTTTTATTTTGTTAATGGGGGAGGCGCAGGTTAGTAGAACAAGAAATTTTTCTCTCCAACAAGACTAGTAGGGATTCACATATTAGCCTTACTAAAGGGGGCATTCCTTCAATAGGGATGCCCCTATGTTTTTTATCACTAGGCACAGTAACCAATTGAAGCCTAAGTCATACACTATGACAAAAGATATTTCCTTAATAAACCCTTAGAGGAGCATACTGATGGACAAACGAACTATAAATCCAGTGGGTGGAAATGTACCTCAACCTATCCGAATTGATGGAGCTGGAGGGATTGATTCCGGCCCGCGTAATGTTATGCGGGATCTTCAAAATCCGAATATGCTCGTCCCACCCATTACGGATGCAGGGTTGCTTCCTAACTTGAAATTCTCATTCTCAGATACTTCTATGAAATTAGATCACGGGGGATGGTCCCGTGAGATCACGGTGAGAGAACTTCCGATTGCGACCACACTTGCTGGAGTAAATATGAGCTTAACGGCCGGCGGAGTACGTGAACTCCATTGGCATAAACAAGCAGAATGGTCTTATATGCTGTTAGGACGGGCACGCATAACAGCAGTTGACCAAAACGGACGAAATTTCATCGCCGACGTTGGCCCGGGTGATCTTTGGTATTTCCCTCCAGGAATCCCCCATTCGATTCAAGGGTTGGAGCATTGCGAGTTCCTGCTCGTCTTTGATGACGGAAACTTTACCGATCTTTCCACCTTATCCATTTCCGATTGTTTTGCACATACTCCAAAAGAGGTTCTGTCGGCTAATTTCGGAGTGCCAGAGAGTGCTTTTAACTCCATTCCTTCTGAACAGGTATATATCTATCAGGGGGAGGTACCAGAAGGTTCATTGGAAAATCAAGAAGTCCAGTCTCCCTACGGTGAAGTGCCTTTAAGCTTCAAGTACGAGCTGTTGAAACAAACAGCCATCAAAACGCCTGGTGGTAGCGTACGAATTGTGGACTCTTCTAACTTTCCAATTTCAAAAACAATCGCAGCAGCACTCGTTGAGATTGAGCCTGGTGGAATGAGAGAACTACATTGGCATCCCAATAACGACGAGTGGCAGTATTACCTTACTGGACAAGGGAGAATGACTGTATTTATAGGAAACGGTGCAGCTCGTACATTTGATTATAGAGCTGGTGATGTCGGATACGTACCATTTGCTACTGGACACTATATTCAAAACACCGGTACTGAAACATTATGGTTTCTAGAGATGTTCAAAAGCAACCGCTTTGTAGACGTGTCACTAAATCAATGGATGGCACTTACTCCTAAAGAATTAGTTAAAAGCAACTTAAATGTTGGCTCAGAATTGATCGATTCTCTTCGGAAAGAGAAGTGGCCTGTTGTCAAATATCCAGGGTTTTCATACTACCCAAAAAACAGGTAGATAATTGTAAAATTTAACTGACTACCGACCTACTTAAACCGATACATTTGAGCATTTGGTCATCCATAGAGTTGTGGAGGTGATTGCGATGTACAAGACAATTTACGACTACGCAGCTGAAATTACACAAGATGTTATAAAAGCAAGAGGGGAAGCTATAAATGGCGAAAAGGAATTAATAGAAACTTACCTAAGTGATGAAGCTGTTTCCAAGTTATATAAAAAAATATTCAAAGTTCAATATGACCATTTAATTCTTTATGAGGTTGGCGTGGGAAAGAATTATTTTCTCCCGCAATCAAACTACTGTCAACCAAGTGTTGGTTTTCAAAATTCAACCTTTCTATGAATTTCCTAGTTGTTTTACATCTACTCTAAGTTGTATTGTGAAAATTTTCACTTAAACTCCCATGAAAGTAAAAAAGCTCAAACCCAAAAAAGAGCATAACAAAATTGACCCAGTAAAAACGCTTTTTAAAAAAAGGCTGAGCCTTCTGAGTGTTTATTATTGAGTTGCAACCCAAGATAAATTTTGGGTAACTGATCCAAACGGAAATGAGTGGGAATTTTTCTATACAAAAACGGATGTAGAAAATATGAATCACAACGAATCAGTTTGTTGTAAATCTTCAGTTGAACTAAAAGAAGAACAGTTGAATTCTTCATGTTGCATATCAAATGTGCAAAAAGTAGAAATTGTTGTTGACTCTTCAAAGTGATGCTCTCAAATTTCATTTTTCCCCTTAGGGCCACTTTTTCTTAATAAGATGGCCTTTTTATTATGAAAAAAGTGTGGCTTTGAAATAAAGTTTGATAATTTATAACAAAGTACGATAATTTTAAAAAAAGTTTGATCATTTATAATAGAGATTGTTAAAAACCCTGTATTAATAGGGTTTTTCTTTTGACCCTAAAACTCCATGTGTATTGTTCAATTAAAGGGCCATTTAATGGAGTAAGGCTCTCAAACAAAACTGGATATTTATGTTAGAATTGAGGTGAGGTTGTGAAGAAATATACTTAAACTAAAGGGAGTTTAGTTGAACAAGAAATACGACTTAATATTTAATATATTTAACAAAAGTGTATTTAAGAAAACGAAAAACACCGACCTGCTATAGTCGGTGTTTTGTTTACAGCGCCAAGGGGGATCGAACCCCTAACCTCATCACTGCCTGAAATGTGCTCTCCCACTTTTGTGGAGTCTGCAAGGGTTTCAACGTCCTTTGCAGATGGTTCTTTTTTCAGTAAGAAAGTAAAGTAAGGCTAAAAGCGGCATAACAACTCCAATTAGAGATGTGAAACTCCAGCCGCCATGGGCATAAGACCAACCGCCCAAAGAAGAGCCAATTGCTCCGCCAATGAAGAATATAGACATGAAAAGCCCGTTCAGTCGGCCTCTTGCTTCACTCCCCAATGAATAAATCACACGCTGTCCAAGCACAAGATTTCCCGATACGGCCGCATCCAGCATAATAGCGGCAAGAATGAGCAGTGCGAGAGCCGTTGTTGAATTGCCTTGAAAAAGATATGCCAGCAAAAAAGACAAGGTGGCAATAACCATTGCCAGTCCGGTCAAAAATCCGGTCCAGCCTTTATCCGCAAGTCTTCCAGCTATCGGTGCTGCTATCGCTCCTCCCACACCTGCCAACGCAAACAATGCGATGCCTTGCTGGGACATTCCGAAATCATCCGCCAATCGTAAAGGAACCACAGTCCAAAACAGGCTAAAGGCTCCAAATAAATAAGCTTGATAAATGGCACGGCGGCGCAATATAGGCGTTTGTTTTAAGAGGGCGCCTAAAGAGACAATTAATTTAACGTAGTTTATCGTAGGTGAAGGTCTACGCTCAGGGAGAATACGTGACAACAGAACCGTCAATAGAGCGATAACAATCGCCGACAAAGCAAATACTGTTTGCCACCCCCAAATACTGGTTATAAAGCTTGCCACCGGTCTGGCAAACATAATTCCGAGTAAGAGTCCACTCATCACGTTTCCGACCACGCGGCCGCGCTGCTCTTCAGACGCTAAATGGGCGGCATAGGGAACCAGTATTTGGGCTACCACAGATCCCAGTCCAATAAACAGGGACGCAGTCAGGAAAAATAGCGCATTGGGGGCGAATGTTGCCGCAAGCAATGCACATACCACAACAATTAGTGATACTGCCACGAGGCGCCGATTTTCAATAATGTCACTAAGCGGTACGATAAACAGCAGCCCTGCAACATAACCGATTTGTGTTAAGGTGACAATTAATCCTGCTGCTGCGGAAGAAAGCCCTGTAGAGACACTGATAGGTCCTACCAGGGTTTGCGCATAATAAAGATTGGCAACAATAAGACCGCATGCAGACGCTAACAGAAACATAATCCAGCTTGAAATGCGTTTACCCTCGATAAATTGATTCGTTTGCATTGTAATCCTCCCTATTTTCATTTTTTTTGTGTGCGGCAGGGCTAGCAATATTCAGTACTGCCATCACAAATTAAATAATGAACGTATAGTTTAGTAATTCATGTTTAAATGATATACTGAACGTACAGTTTTGTAAATAGTTTATTTTTTTCTTTTCGTTGAATATTTAGTATAATGACCGTATAGTTTTTATTGTAAAGGGGAGGATTCGTGTGAAGGCCAAAAGAGGACGTCCACGTAATGTTGAAACGCAAAAGTCTATCCTTTCTGCTTCATATGAATTGTTGCTGGAAAATGGCTTTGGATCGGTAACTGTAGAGAAAATTGCTGAGCGGGCCGGGGTTAGTAAAGCCACCATTTATAAATGGTGGACCAACAAAGCAGCCGTTGTTATGGACGGCTTTCTATCTGCTGCTGCGGCAAGACTGCCGGTGCCAGACACGGGTTCAGTATTTAATGACATACTAAACCATGCCACTAGTTTAGCTCGGTTTTTGACCAGTCGAGAGGGTAAAATCATTAAGGAGCTGATTGGTGAAGGGCAATTTGATTCAGGGCTAGCGGAGGCATACCGGACCAGATACTTCCATCCTCGCCGGCTTGAGGCTAAGCATCTTATGGAACGGGGGGTTCAGCGCGGGGAATTGAGAGAAAATCTCGATCTCGATTTAAGCATTGACCTCATTTACGGGCCAATTTTCTATAGATTGCTAGTGATAGGTGAAAATTTGGATGATGTTTATGTTGAAAATTTAGTGAAATATTCATTTACAGGAATTAATTCGATTGAATAGATACTCTAATCTTACCCTTTGCTTTACTGACGAGGTGAATTCAAGGAAGCAGATCGTTAAGGTAGATTTCTGCAATAACTAATGATATTAAATTTCAGGTTACTCAAGTTATGATATGCCATAGGAAAGATGTTGTTATCTACTGGTTAAGAATGGAAAAATTCAAAGTAAGAGACTTTCCCTTGGAGGAAAAGGTGTTTGTTAGGGATTTTAAATAAATCAAGAAGTAGTTCAGAGTGAGATTTTTCGTGGTTTTCCAATTGTTGCATTTTGGAAAGAAGCTGAAAATGATTTTTTGAAAATTGGCATTCCCATTTCGAGAAGAAGAACCTACTGATTAGTTTGATACTAAACTAAACCAGCTAATAGAAGCTTTAGTAATCTTCCACAATCGGGCGCTTTCCTGTAGCAAGGATATGCGCTCATTTTTCATTTCAAGTCCATTTTCTGGAAATTTGTGATTGTGCAAATTATCAAACTCTAAAATAATTGTAAATGAATTAACGGGCAGGATTATGAAGTAGATGTAAAAACAAAATACTTAAATGGGGGAATTCCATATGAATAAATTTGGAGTTTTATCAATTCTAATGGTTTTGATAAGCGTACTTATGTTTTTTATTCTCAGAGGACCGAACCGAGATTTGCCGTTAATAATTATAATTTTAGGTTCTCTTTCACTACTCGGAATAATTTTTGCTGTAATTTCTAAGAGGTGGTTATCGGGGGCAATTGGTGTATTATCTAATGGTGCGGTGTTAGTTTGTGTATATTTCTTATTATTAGCTTACGGAATAGCTGGTTAGGTTTTCCATAGATGTATTCCATTAAAGGGCGCTTTCCTTGAACAAGGATAAGCGCTCATTTCCATTTAAGGGCCATTTAATTGAATATGGAAATTGATAATCTTCTCTTAAATATAAAAAGGTTAGAAAAAAGGGTGAAAATAAACGTGCAGTTTCTGAAATTAAGTAAAAAGGAGATAGAATTAATTTCTATCCCCATTTGTTTACTTTTTAAAAAATATCATCTACAACGAAATTATTTCTTCATAATCCCCTTTTAGTGAGACGGTAGGTAGCCACCCAAAATACAAGTGCCATAGCACTGACAGAGACACCAAATAAACATACCCCATTCCATCCATCGTTTGCGTATATGTTGGTTGAAACTATTGAGCCCGTTGCACTGCCAATAGAATAAAAAACCATGTATGCAGCAGTAAGTCGACTTCTTGCTTCAGGTCGCACTGTAAAAATCAAACTCTGATTGGTGACATGAACTGCTTGTACAGCAAGGTCAAGAAGGATAATGCCAATAACTAATACGAGAATTGAATAGTTAATAAAGTTAATAAAGAACCATGATGAGATTAATAACACTAAGGCTACGCCCGTTGTCAGTTGTCCTAATCCTCTGTCAGCTAGTCGCCCAGCACGTGCGGCAGCTAATGCTCCAGAAACTCCAGCCAGACCAAATGCTCCAATAGCAGTATGTGAAAATGAGTAAGGTGGAGAACTTAGCGGTAACACCAATGAAGTCCAAAAAGTACTAAAAACAGTAAAAATCAAAAGTGCCAATATCCCACGAATAAGCAGAATCCTTTCTTGAACAAATAACATTAGAACAGAATGTAACAACTTTGGGTAGGATAGAGATGGACGCTTGTAAACAGTACCCGGAAGTTCTTTGTGTAATAAGCCAATCAAAATCAGAATTAACACAGCTGAAGAAAGGTAGACAGAACGCCAACCTCCAAGATCAGCCATTATACCAGCAAACGTCCTTGCCAGTAAGATGCCAATGACAACTCCACTTGTAACGAAACCAAGTACTCGTCCACGTTCAGCAGGAACAGCCAACATTGATGCATATGCGACTAGAGTTTGTGTAACAGTGGCAAGCAAACCTACCACTGCAATACCAATGAAAAACACTATACTGGTAGGAGCTATACCAACAACAACTAAAGCAACAACTAACATTAACATTTGACCAATAATCACACGTCGTTGATTTAATAAATCACCCAGAGGGACCAATAACAGCAGTCCTAGTGCATAACAAATCTGAGTAATTGTAATTACGATTCCAATGGTCGAGGGTTCAATAATGAATTCACTTGCTATTGAGTCGAGTAATGGATGGGCGAAATAGATGTTAGCAACAGCCATACCACAAGCTATTGCTAATAATAGTTCTGTATATCGAGACATGGTTGAACTGGATGCTAATTGTAACTCATCCGTTTTTGTAGCAAAATCTTCAGTAATTTTTATTTTTTTTTCTTTAACCTTCAATTTATTACATCTCCTTTTCTTTTATTTTACCGTTAAGTATAATATACCATTCAGTACAAAATGATGCCTTGTAAATATAACTCTTAACTTAATTAGGTGTCAAGTTAGTTTTGAATTTTATCTATTGTTCATTAAAGAATTTGGCCAATTAACATATCAATAGAAGCACATCTTTTATTATTTCAAGTCGAGAGTTTAAATGAAAAACCATCCAATATTGACAAAAAGGATGTAAATGAATAAAATTAAAATGTACTGATTGGTATAATATAAAGAGGTTTTGATATGATTGAAAAAGGAAAATTTGATACGGACGTAGCAATTGATGAACTGAATCAATCAATAGATATAAATGAATTCAGTGATGAAACTTCTTTAAAAAATTCGCCTTCACCAATACAGACAAACGAACAGATTATAAAAAGATTCTTCGAAGTTGTCAGATCAGGTAACAAACCGGAACAAGCTGAAACTTTTATGGCAAAAGAGGTAAAAGCTCATCAAATGAATTCAGAAAGTATGGTGACAATAATAAGATCACCCAAGAATTATGCAAACCATATAAAAGAAATGTTGGATGTATGGGGAAACTTTAAAATTGAAATTCAAGAACCACTCACTCAAAATCAAAAAGTTTATGTTAGATGAAACAGGTTGGAATGCATATTGGAGAGTATGAGGGTTACCCTCCTACAAATAAAGAAGTTATTGAAATAGGTAGTGCCATATACCGACTAGAAGAACAAAAAATTGTGGAATATTGAATTCAAGTGGATAGATTTGGAGTTATTGAACAAATAAAAAATCATAAAGAACAAGATTAGATATTAGTGAGATACTCATTTTTTGTAAAGGAGGGTTACCGTGGTTCGACAGCGTGAATTTGATAAGGAAAAAGCATTGGATGATGCTATGGAACTTTTTTGGGAGAAGGGATATGCTGCTACATCGATTAGCGATTTAACGGCTAAAATGGGTATACAACGACCCAGTTTATACGCAACTTTTGGAGACAAAGAGGGATTGTTTGAAGCTGCATTACGTAAATATACAAATTTGCATGCCTCCCTCATAAGAACAAAACTGCAAAACACTAAATCTGTGAAGGAAGCATTTCGTTATCTATTTGAAGAATTGATAGAAGAAGAGTATAAGGAAAAAGTAAGTAAGGGTTGTTTTTGTATTAATACAATGGTAGAACTTGCCCCTCACGATGAAAAATTTGAAATACTTACAAGGGAGCATGAGATGTATCTTTCAGTCATATTTCAAGAAACCCTTCTAAAAGGTATTAAATCAGGTGAGTTAGAGAGCAATCTAGATGTTAAAGCCTTAGCCCAGACATTAGTTGTTACATTAATTGGAATTACTGTGTTATTGAAATCTCATCCAGAGCGATCATTCGTAGATAAATCTTTATCTATGCTATTATCATTAATAAAATAAATAGAAGAAAGTACCTGTTTATTTTCTAAAAAAAATGAAAATGGAACTAATTTACTCACCATTCATTACACATAAAAAAAAGGCAACCCACATATAAGTCATGACTAATATGTGGGTTGCCTTTTTTTAAAAACGTTTTTGGTTCTTTTATTTAATGGATGATTTTTATATTTACGCAGATTGAAAAAACCACTAAATTTGTTATAGCGATTTGGAAAAGGAAAGCGATTCCTTGTTATAAAAAGTAGTTTTCAGGTTTTTTTAATGTGCTTGCAATTTTCTTAATACCTTCTTCAATTCGATGTTCGTCAACATTCGAAACATTCAACTTCAAAATCCGTTCATGGTAAAAGTCATCTAAATAGTTCCTTTCAACTAAATCCAGATATATATGCTGTTCATGCAAATGATGTATAAATGATTTCATATTCACTTGCTTAGGCAACACAATATGACCGTGCATAACAATTTCTGATGATGAGTCGTACATAGATAAATGATTTTGTAGAGATTGATGCAGGATTTTCGCGCGTTCATGATAAATGTTACTTACATTCGTTTTATTATGTTCAAACATACCACTTTTCAAATAGAGATATAATGCGGCTTGTGAAATCATAGAACTGTCGATATCCGCTGTCATTTTGAAATTTTGAAAGGTATTAATGATAGCTTGTGGAAGAACTGCTAGACCCACTCTTAACCCCGGAAACATAATTTTTGAGAAACTTTTTAAATAGATGACTTGTTCGTGTAAATCCTCTGCAAAAAGAGGATCGTTCTTCAGATTGTATTCAAAATCTGCTAAATAATCATCTTCTATAATAAACACATTATATTGGTGAGCTAACTGTAAAATAGCCTCTTTTTCTTTTTTGTTGTATGACGTCCCTAAAGGATTATGAAAACGTGGCATTGTATAAAAAAATTTAATATCTTCTTCATGAAATATTTGTTCTAGTCGATTTAAATCAATACCTTTCGCTGTACGTTGGATGCCTACTGCTGGCAGGCGATAGGTTTTTAGCATATCCAAATATAAATGATAGCTTGGTTGTTCAACTAAAATGGTAGAACGATTATTTGGAAACGGCATAATACTCAGCAAAGAAAGAGCCTGTTGAACACCGGAAGTGATGAAAATCTGTTCAGAACGCGTGAATACTTGATAAGATTCTAAGAGTTTTTTAGCTTCTGTAATTAGTAAGGGCAAACCTTTTGGGGTGCCATAGCGAAATAATTCTTCTTGATAGGTATCAATTGCTTTATTAATACAATGTTGAAAGTCTTTATAAGGAAATGCGTGCCATGTTGGAGATGATGTGGCAAAGTCAATGCTGTCAGTGAATGATGGTGTTGTGAAAACTTGATTTTCCACAACATAATATCCACTTTTTGGTCTGGCATAAATAATATGTTGATCCTCCAATCTTTTTAGAGCAGCCAATATCGTGCTTTTACTACAAGAATAATGCTGTGATAAATTTCGAATAGAGGGTAATTTTGCACCTGCCGGTAAATCTCCAGATTGAATTTGCAGAAGAAGTGATTGATAAATCCATTCATATTTGAGCATAATATTCCTCCACGTACACATCTGTATCGGTACAGATGTGTATTTTTTATATCGTAAAAATTGCTAATCTCTCTTACGATAATGCTACCGGCCGGATAAATATAGAGGGAGTAATCGATATGATTGAAAAAAGAAAAGCATATATTGCAGCAACTATCTATGCAATAATTATCGGATTATCATTTATGTTTGTCAAAGTGACATTAACGGTTGCAACACCACTAGATACATTGGCTCATCGGTTTACAATTGCATGGATCGCTGCCACAGTGTTAATGGTGTTTAAAAAAGAATCAATAAAAGTAACAAAAAAGGATGTACTGCTAATTGCCATGTTAGCCATTTTATATCCGACATTCTTTTTTACTTTTCAAGTATTTGGACTAGTGCATGCGTCATCATCTGAAGCTGGACTTATTCAAGCAACAGTACCAATTTTTACGTTAATTTTTTCAAGTATCTTCTTAAAAGAAACATCTACACGTGGTCAAAAAATAGCTATTAGCTTATCGGTACTCGGTGTGATGTATATTATGTATATGAACGGGGGAGGGGACAAAAATACAAGTCTACTCGGGAGTGGTTTAATCTTAATTTCAGCACTTACAGCCTCACTATACAACGTATTTGCCAGAAAGTTAACACAACGCTATTCGTTATTCACCATCACATATATAATGACCTTGTTTGGGTTTATTGCTTTTAATGGACTTGCACTGACAAACCATTTGATAAATGGTACAATCCATCAATTTATGCAGCCTTTTGGGCACCTAGATTTTGTGGTTGCCATTTTATATTTAGGTGTACTATCGTCTTTAGGAACGTCATATCTCTCCAACTATGCATTATCAAAAATAGATGCGTCTAAAATGAGCGTTTTCAGTAATTTTGCTACGCTCATTACAATTTTAGCAGGTGTAATTTTTTTGAAGGAAGAATTTCATCTATACCACCTAGTTGGAACAATTGTTATCATTATAGGAGTCGTTGGTACAAATTACTTTGGTGCAAGGGGCAAATACAATGAAAAAGTATAGCCTCTTACTAGTAATAAGTTGCATTTGGGGTTCTCAATTTTTCTTCGTAGAATTAGTAACGAATGATTTAGGTTCGATTACATTGTCCGCTTTGAAAGCACTCATTGGTGCAATTTGTTTAACAGTTATTAGTCTGTTCCTACCAAAAGAAAACAACACAGACAATTTTAAAAAATATTTTTGGATTGCACTTTTTGAAGTTGTGTTGCCTTTTATTCTTATTGCGCAAGGTCAAAAATATGTATCAAGTAGTATTGCATCTATGCTCATCGCAATGGTTCCAATCTTCACTTTAGTATTTTTCGCATTGTTCTTCAAAAAGATAGTAAGGAAGTTAGAAATAGTTAGCATCATTCTAGGATTTATAGGAATTGTTACCTTATCGTGGCCAACTCAAGGAATGATGAATCTTTCAGGGAATATATTTGGAAATGTGTTACTCATTCTTGCTGCTATGAGTTTTGCGGTGTCTTTGATTCTAATGGAAAAATTGGAAGGTGGTTCTCCTGTGGTCCATATGAGAAACGTTTTATGGATTGCAAGTATCGTCTTATTACCATTGGTATTTCTTTTTGAACAGCCGTTACAAATGAACATAAATAATACACAAATATTATATATTATCATTCTAGGTATGTTCCACGCAGGAATTGTCTACATGTTGTATAATCTTTTGATTCAAGAAGAGGGAGCGCTATTTGCATCTTTCAGCAACTATATTGTCCCAGTTATTGGCGTGATTTTAGGCTATTTCATTTTAAATGAACCATTACTTTTGCAACATAAGATTGGCATATTTATCATTCTTTTAGCTGTTTTATTTTCGAATAAGGATATTTTTGGAAAATAGGCTATAAAAGATCATTAAATGCGAATCTCTTTGCATAAAGTAGATTTTAGTGGTTGAAAAAGTTTGGTTACCTTTTTTGAGCGTCTTAAAATTGCTAGCGTATTAATTCATACAAGTTTCTTCTTTTTTGCTTTTGTTGATGTTTTATATCCCTAGTCATGGTATTCCATTAAAAAACCAATCTTATATCTGCTGGAGAAGAATCCATTTTGATCAATTTTTTTCAAAATGGATTCTTTTTATTACTCATAAAATATGGGTTTACGAGGTATTTTTTATCAAACTTTATTTCAAAACTACAAAAAGATAAACATTTCAGTTCTAGAATGTAAAAAATATCTTTTCTATTTTACAAAAAATACCCGTTGTAATCTTTATATAAGTGAAATATTATATAAGTAAATAATTATGTAAAAGGGAGGAAAGATAATTTGAACAATATAGAATTGATGGCGAAACAATTAAAAGCCGTGAGTGATCCTAATCGCTTAAAGCTGTTAGCCTGTCTTAAAAAAGGGGAAGTATGTGCTTGTGATTTTGTTGATGTTTTAAATATTTCTCAACCTGCTGTCAGTCAACAATTGAAAAAGTTAAAAGAGGCTGGAATTATTGTCGAAAGACCAGTAGGAACATGGAAGCATTATCGATTAAATGAAATGCAACCACCATATATTCAAGCCATTATTAATCAGTTGGAAGAAATATCAATCATAAAATGTGATTGTTAAAGAACACCTAGAAGGAGTGAAGAAGATGTCAAATGAAAGTGTCACGAAAAAGTTATCCTTTCTAGATCGATATTTAACACTATGGATATTTGCGGCCATGGCGTTTGGAATCATTATTAGTGTGGTGTCACCAAATTTTAAAACCGTATTGGATACCTTTTCTGTCGGAACAACGAATATTCCGATTGCCATCGGATTGATTATTATGATGTACCCACCACTTACAAAAGTAAAGTATGAAGAAATGTGGCGCGTTTTTAAGGATTGGAAAGTCCTTCTGCTTTCTTTATTTCAGAACTGGTTGTTAGGACCATTCTTAATGTTCTTTTTAGCGATTATCTTTTTACATGATAAACCAGAATATATGGCAGGTTTAATCATGATAGGTCTCGCTCGTTGTATTGCCATGGTCATTGTCTGGAATGATTTAGCTCGTGGAGATCGTGAATATGTAGCGGGATTAGTAGCATTTAACTCTGTGTTCCAGATCTTATTTTATTCTGTTTTTGCTTATTTCTTTTTAAATGTCCTTCCTGGCGTATTTGGATTAGAAAATATGGCGATCGTGATTTCGATGTGGGAGATCGCAAAAAGTGTCCTTATTTATTTGGGCATCCCGTTTGTTGCGGGAATGTTAACACGTTTTATCGGATTAAAAATAAAGGGAAAGGAATGGTATGAAGGCAAGTTTTTACCGAAAATCTCTCCTTTCACGTTGATTGCCTTATTATTTACGATTGTCATGATGTTTTCTTTAAAGGGTGATCAGATTATTGCTTTACCACTTGATGTGGTTCGAATTGCGATTCCATTGCTTATTTACTTCTTAATTATGTTTACTGTATCTTTCTTTGCATCACGTAAAGCGGGTGCTTCCTATCCAGTTACAGCTGCACTTTCCTTTACGGCTGCAAGTAATAACTTTGAATTAGCGATTGCTGTTGCTGTAGCCGTATTTGGGATTAACAGTGGTGCAGCCTTTGCTGCCGTAATTGGACCGTTAGTGGAAGTTCCTGTCCTCATTGCCCTTGTTAATGTAGCATTACGGTGGGGAAAGAAATATTTTGAAACTATTAAATTATAGAGAGCTCTTATTTACTTAATCATAAATGGAGAATCAGGAGGGATTTTTTTAATGGGAAATAAAAAAACACTTTATTTTTTATGTACAGGAAATTCTTGTCGAAGCCAAATGGCTGAAGGTTGGGCAAAGAAATATTTAGGTGATGAGTGGGAAGTACGCAGTGCGGGTATTGAAGCACACGGGTTAAACCCCAATGCTGTAAAAGCGATGAAAGAAGCTGGAATCGATATTTCAAATCATACTTCTGATATTATTGATGTAGCTTATTTAAACAATGCAGATTTAGTTGTAACGCTATGTGGTGACGCAGCTGACAAATGCCCAATTACCCCCCAAAAAGTAAAACGAGTTCATTGGGGATTTGACGACCCAGCAAAAGCACAAGGAACAGATGAGGAAAAGTGGGCATTCTTTCAGCGTGTCCGTGATGAGATTGGAGATAGAATCCACCGTTTTAGTGAAACAGGAGAATAATATAACCAATAACCAAGAGTGCATTCTTTTGGTTTATTCTTTAAAGAAATAATAAAAACTGATGGAGCTAAACAACTATTAGAAAGTTTTTTAAATGAAAAGGGAATGGCAATTGTTTATAAACTTGTTCATGCTCATAAGGTACAATCTCTGTAGATAGTGAACCTTCTAAAAGGACATCATTCGATAGTATATTGCCGAAAAAAGGACGTTCATAAGACAATAGGTCTTAAAACGTCCTTCTTTTATTATTTAAAATTCTTCAAATGGAATGAAATGACCAGGGTACATTGGCAATTGTTCAAAGCCAATTTTTTCTGCTGTAATGATTGAATCTTTTCGTAAAAAATTGCTGATATGACTGATAAAATTTAAACTACATTTTGCAGAACCTGTCCATCGCTCATTTTAATGATAGAGTCAACATAAGAAAGCATTTCTTCATCATGTGTAACCATTAAGGTAGTAATGTTTAGCGTTTTAGTTAAATTTCGGATTAACATCATAACATCTTTAGACCTTTTTGAATCTAAACTTGCAGTTGGTTCATCCGCAAAGAGAACTTTTGGTTTATGGATAATCGCACGAGCAATGGCAACCCGCTGCTTTTCCCCGCCAGATAATGAAGAAGGATAAGCATTTTTTCGATGGTCCATTTCAACTAATTTAAGTATTTTGTCAACTTCTTTTTTCTGTTCTTGTTTCTTTAATTTAGATTCAGATACATCCAGCATGAGCATCAGTTGCTCTTCTACTGTGAGAAAAGGAACAAGATGCGCAAATTGAAAGACGAAACCAAATTTACTTGCTCGTACTTTCCGTACTTGTTCTGCACTCATATTAATCATATTTGTTCCTTCGAATATTACTTTGCCATCTGATGCGGGTTGAAGTCCTGCTGCTATTGTAAGGAGTGTACTTTTACCAGATCCTGATGCACCCACTAATGCTGTTATCTCTCCTTCTCTAAGGGAAAGATTAATTCCTTTTAGTATTTCTTCCTTCACTTCACCATTAGTAAATGTTTTTCTAACTTCATCTATTGTAAATATTGCCATATTAAACCTCTCCTTGTTGAATTGCTTGTAATGGTTCGACTTTTTTTATTTGAATACCTGATAGTGTAGCTCCAATAAAACCGATAATTAAGAAGACTATCGATAATTGTACTGTTGTATCAGTAGTTAAGCTAAAAGGCATTCCTTTAGGTGCAATCATATTAAAAACTTGACTGAGTGAAACTGATAAAACAAGTGCAATAACGGTAATAAACAACATTTGTGTCCACATCATTTTAAACAAGGCACTTGTTTTTACACCGATTGCTTTGAGAATACCGTATAAACCAATTTTTTGAACGTTCATCATATAGAAAAAGATTGCAAACAACATTCCACTAATGATAACCAAAAACCAAACAATCATATTTAGGGACATCTGCTCTGCTTTATAACTCGCAATTGTATTAAGGAACTGATTATTCGAAAATGATTGTAAGCCAGCGACTTGAGTTGAATCTCCTCCCGGTACGAAAATCAATTGCATTTCATTGACCCGGTAAATTTCTTTGTAGGCATCCATATTAATATAAGCGACAGGTGCATGGCTGAATTTACGCTGGTCCACAAAACCTTTTACAATAAACTTGCCACTGTACTGATTATTCGTTAGGGTATCTCCAATTTTTATACCTTTATCTTCCATAGATCGATCTAGTACGATTTCCCCTTTTTTAACATTTTTAAACAAACTTGAATCGGTCGATGTAACAAAGGCGACGCTTTGTTGCTTACCAGCACGATCATTCAAAAATCCCATTTGAATTGAAAATGCTACAGCATCTTTCTGTTTGCTTAACATTTTATCTTGAATACTGCTATCTATTCTGGACATATTATAGGTTTCGTTTGCATCTTTCGACATATAAAATTGTCCGTTGGGTAAATCTTTAATTAACGCAGCATTGTCCTGTGATAATCCATTTGCCAAACCAGATATAATAAATGTTAATAAACTAACAAGAAAAACGATTGAACCTAAAATCATAAACCGTACTTTATTTTTTTTAATTTCTTTCCATGCTATGTTCATCTTAATTCCTCCAATGTCTTTTGACATCCTTAGTTTATAATCGTTATGTGAATAGAAGATGAACATGAAATTACATTTAAAGCGAAATTGAAATGATATTGAGTGGAGGTAGGTTCTATTGATTTGAAACTAGCGTTACGGGATATGAAAACCTAGAGAAATATTAGAAGGTAAGGAAGTATTTCTAAACGGAGTCAAAAAAGGAAATCTAGGTTATATTCTAAAGACACAAATGATATTAAATGGGTTGAACTGTTAACAAGCGATGTCGTAAATGCTCAAAATCCTGTATTGATCATGCAGGATTTTGTTGTTTTTATTGTATTGAAGGGGCAAGTTAGTGATAGAAGAAGGAAAATAAAGCATATTATTTCAGTTATACACTAAAAAAGCGTGGATTCAGGACAAAACCGATAGAAAAGACAATAAATTCGTTGACTCTCCCCTTAGGGGAGGGTTTACATTATGTTTTGTAAGGTTTTTTTAAAGGAGTAGAACAATATGCAAAAACAAAAAATGACGTTAGCTATAGTATTAATGAATCTATTCATTGCCTTTTTAGGAATTGGCCTTGTTATTCCAGTTACTCCTACAATAATGAATGAGTTAAATTTATCTGGATCAGTTGTCGGCTATATGGTTGCTGCTTTCGCTGTCACACAGTTAATTGTGTCACCAATTGCGGGCCGTTGGGCAGACCGATTTGGGCGAAAAAGAATGATCATTAATGGTCTAATAATCTTTAGTATTTCAGAGTTTTTATTCGGAATCGGAAATACAGTTGAGGTTCTTTTTATTTCTCGTATGCTCGGTGGTGTCAGTGCAGCCTTCGTGATGCCAGCTGTAACAGCATTTATTGCAGATATTACAACAGTTGATACACGGGCAAAAGCGCTAGGATATATGTCGGCAGCTATTTCAACAGGTTTCATTGTTGGCCCTGGTGTTGGCGGTTTTTTAGCAGAGATTGGTTCTCGTTTACCGTTCTTCTTTGCAGCAGGCTTAGGATTATTCGCGGCCATTTTATCTATTATCGCACTTCGTGAGCCAGAACGATATACTGAAAATAAAGAAGTAACAGGGAAAAAAACAGGGATTAAACGTATTTTTGCACCGATGTATTTTATATCCTTTATGATTATTTTAATCTCACAGTTTGGTTTAGCAGCCTTTGAATCGTTATTCGCACTATTTGTCGATCATAAATTTGGCTTTACATCGAAGGATATTGCCATCATGATATCAGGCGGAGGCATTATAGGTGCGATTGTTCAAGTTGCATTATTTGATAACTTTACTAAATGGTGGGGTGAAATTCGTTTAATTCGTTATAGCCTAATTCTCTCGACGATCCTTGTATTTTTAATAACATTCGTGAACACATACTTTACGATTTTACTTGTTACCATAACAGTATTTCTCGGATTTGATTTAATACGACCAGCTTTAACAACGTATTTATCAAAAATTGCTGGCAATGAACAAGGATTTGTTGGCGGTATGAATTCGATGTTTACAAGTATCGGTAATGTAATTGGACCAATTATTGGCGGGATTTTATTCGATATCGATTTAAACTATCCGTTTTATTTTGCAACAGTCTTATTAGCATCTGGTATTGGGTTAACCCTTGCTTGGAAAGGGCCAGCATATCGTCCTGCTTAAGTAATCAAAAAGCGTATTCTTTGTTTACCGAAAAGAATACGCTTCTTTGCTATACTTAGAGTAAGGAAGTGATAGAAATGAAGGAAAAGCTTTACACAACCGGTGAAGTCTCAAAACTAGTGAATATCTCGATTAAGGCCCTGCGTTATTACGATAAAATCAACTTATTTAAACCCGCTTATATCGATCCGGATACTAACTATCGTTATTATAAAGACTCTCAAATTTACCTTCTGGATCTAATTAAATCACTAAAATATATTGGTACACCATTAGAAGAAATGAAAAAAGTACAAGGATTAAAGAGAGATGATTTTTTCGCCTTTTTAACGGAACAAGAAAAAAATGTAAGGAAAAAAATCGATTTTTTATTAGAAATCGAACAAATTATTGCGAATGCTAAAAAGGGGTTGCAAAGGCAAAAAGAATATCCTGCACTTGGTGAAGTGTTTCTTTCGTATGAAGAAGAAATACAAATTATCCAGACAAAGGCAGAAGGAATTGATCCGAAAAATATTTTACATGCTTCTTACAGTAAATTGAAGAAATTTGCTGCGTCGACAGAAGGTTTTAGAAACAATGGTTATGGTGCCATTTTCTCCTATCAGCCTTATACACATATTGATGAAGTTACTTATCAATATTTATTTACACCTGTTTTATCAAATAAACAGATTTCATTACTTAAGCAAGATACGGAAGTTGCAAAAATTCCACAAGGTAAATACGTATGTATTACGTTTAACAGCTTATCAACCGAAGATTACTTTTTAAACTTACAAAAACTAATTAATTATGTTGCGGTCCATCAATTAACGGTTATCAGTGATATATATGAGTCCTTAATATACGTTCATAATTCTCCGAATCAACAAGAAGAATTTCTGATTGAAATGAGAATGCGCGTGACAGAAGCTACGAACAAAGGAAAGTTGAATAAGGAGTATAGAAGTGAATAAATTTTATAGAGCGTTAACTCATGTAAACAAAGTAATTTATGAACCTAATCATTTAACTTTAAAATCAATTCAAGAAGAAAATCAAAATTCGGATTACGGTGCTGGAACCTTTCAATTAAATTCTAGATCAGTTCGATTTAGAGTCGCAAAAATAACACCTAATAAAGTAGGGCAGTTTGTTGCCTTTTGGGAAAAAGACGAAAATAATAAGAATCAAGCCTTTTCATATGAAAAGGCTCCTGAGTTATTGGTTATCAATACTTCTATGAGTAATAATCAGTTTGGGCAATTTATTTTTCCGAAAGAAATTCTTGCCAAACGAAATATCCTTAAAACGAGTATTACAAAAGGGAAAATGGCAATAAGGATTTATCCTAGTTGGGATAATCCAACTAGTAAACAAGCGATAACAACTCAAAAATGGCAGTTACCCTATTTTGTTGATTTGAGTACTTCGAATAATTTACCCATACAAAAAATATTAGAACTGTATTCTCAGTAAACTAGTATCGCTAAATAAAAATGAGTAAGTATGATTGATGTTGGTATGAATAAAGTTGAACTGGTTATAAAAAAGTCGCACTGTTTTAAATAAAATTAAACCGAAATATCTTATCTTTAAAAGATGGATTTTCGGTTTTTCTTATTGTAAAGGGTCTGGTAGTTTTGAAAATGGTGATGGGAAAAAAAAGAACACCTTTACAGGTGCCCTCGTACACAAAGGATGTTAAATAGCTGATTACTGGGCATCAGCCAAAACTAAAAGTTGTTGATTGGCATTTTCTTTGATCACGCCACCATGGTAACAAATCACTGTTTCAATATCGTAGTTCGTAAATTTCTTAATCGAATGTAGTGCCGTCTCCATATCGGGTGTCGCATGTGGATTAGGACCCATGAGGATTCCGTTTGCTGCCACAAGAGCATCCCCTGTGATTAGTGTCTTGCTTTGATGATGATACAAACTGATGTGGCCAGGGGTGTGTCCTGGGGTAAAGATAACGGTGATTCCTCCACAGAAAGGCAATACTTCCCCGTCGCTAATGGTTTTATCCACTTTTGCAGTAATTGGTGTGGCAAACAGAGTTTTTATTTTCTGACGCTGTTCCTCCGGAAGAGATTCCAACCTTTTAGCTACCCGTTCTGGGTTCATCTTAATTGAGGTTTTTTTACCTTCGATATAGGGCTTGTCTTCTTCATGGGCCAAGACTTCAATTTTATGATCAGCAGTCTTTAGTATTTCGGGAAGACTGCCAATATGGTCGAGGTCCTGGTGTGTAAGTATCACTTTGGTCAGCTTGTTAAATGACACCCCAGCCTTCTCGATTGCTTCGCGAATCTCTCCAAGTTGACCAGGAATTCCAGTGTCCACTAAGATGATTTCGTTGTCATCCCAAATTAGCGTCGGATGAATCACACTTTGCTGCCCCATCATGTTCATAACCAATTCGATTGTTTCTATATCTTTCGCTATTTTCATTTCATGGTAAAGCTCAGAGAGCCTTACCGCCACCTCCTTTTTTTAAATCATATCCTTGGTTTGTCAGCGCTAAATAAATTTGTCATTGAGAGTACCGTTATCTATTTTCTCGAAACGGACAAAATAAAATCATCGATCATCAATTGAAAGCTGTCTTCTAAATTTACTGGATTCTGGAAAAATCCAAGGAAATTTAAAGAGACAAAACCATGTAATAAACTCCTTAATGCTCGACTTTTATGAATCACTTGCGTTTCATCCTTGATATAAAAATCTAAAACCTGATGAATAATACCGGCAGTTTCTTTTGCTAAACGCTTTACTTCCTCATCTTCTGTACTTTGAATATTCATAAAAAGCCCATAAGCAGTCTCGTTTCCAAAAGCAAAATCTCGATAAACATAGGCAAACTCTCTGATAGCATGTTCACCACTTTTACCAATTAATCTTTGCATTAATTTCGCATTCAAGTTAGTTAAAAGGTATACCGTCATTTTTATTTTGAGATCATCCACATTAGTGAAATGATTATATAAAGATGGATATTTTATATCCAGTTTTTCTGCGATTTTTTGGAAGGTAACTTGGTTAAGACCTACTTCATCAGCCAATAAAAAAGCAGCTTGAATAATTTTTTCCTTGGTTAAATTTCGTTTTTTTATCATTCAATCCTCCCACAAAGTTTATTTAATAAAAATAGTTTAACATGATAAATTATATTTAACAAACTATAAAATATAGTTTACAAATTATATTTTATAGTTTATTTTTATAAGTATCGTATCAAATAACAGATAATTATTTGCCACTTAGTTGTTTATGGATTGGCATTTTCAGGTGGGGGGATAGTATGAAAATGTGGAAAAGAAATTTAATCGTTTGTTGGTTTGGAATGTTTGTATCAAGTGTAGGAATGAGTCAAATTGCCCCAGTATTGCCTCTCTATATAAAAAACCTCGGCGTTCATCTTACCCCTTTAATCGAGCAATTTTCAGGGATTGCTTTTGGAGTTACCTTTATCGTTTCAGCTGTTTTCTCGCCAATTTGGGGGCTGGCCGCTGATAAATTCGGACGAAAACCAATGCTTTTGCGAGCTAGTCTTGGTATGGCGGTAGTTGTCTGTAGTATGGGCTTTGCACAAAATGTATATGAACTAATAGGATTAAGAGTATTGCAGGGCGTAATCACAGGTTATAGTACCGCCTGTACTACATTGATCGCCACTCAGACGGATAAAGAACATGCGGGATGGGCTTTAGGTACACTTTCAACTGCAGGTATTTCGGGTTCTTTGCTTGGACCAATGATTGGCGGTTATATTGGAGAGAATTTTGGTCTACAAAATGTATTTTTTATTACAGGTGCCATGCTGCTGATTGCTTTTATAACAACTGCCTTATTTGTTAAGGAATCCTTTACTCGTCAAGATAAAAAGGTGCTTAGTGCGAAGGAAATATGGAATAGTATTCCGGAAAAAAGTTTAACTATCATCATGTTTGTGACCTTTTTCGTATTAACCATTGCATTATATTCGGTAGAACCAATCATAACAGTATATGTTACCCAGTTATATCATAACACCAGTCATGTAGCTCTGTTAGCTGGAATGGCATTTTCAGCCTCGGGGCTGGCAAATATAATTGCCGCTCCAAGACTGGGAAAAATCTCTGATAAAATTGGAGCACAAAAAGTTATGTTAGCAGCACTGGTAGTGGCAGGATTAATTATGATACCACAAGCCTTTGTAAAAAATCCTTGGCAGTTAGTGGTGCTTCGATTTTTATTAGGATTAGCAACGGCGGGGTTGATTCCTTCTGTTAATACCCTAGTTAAGAGAATTACACCAGATTCTCTTACAGGTAGGGTTTTTGGTTTTACCATGTCGGCAGGGTATTTAGGCGTATTTGGAGGTTCCATTTTAGGTGGACAAGTGGCAGCCTATTTAGGTATCAGTTATGTTTTTTTTACTACAAGTGCATTGTTACTGATAAATGCAGTGTGGGTTTATTTTAAAGTGTATAAAAAACTTAGTTTAAAAGAAGAAGCATCATACAAATAGTTAAATGAATAGAAGAGAAGAAAATGAAAGATTTAATATCAACAGAAACTGAATTAATGAAAGCGGCAAAAACAGACTTATAAAAAATCCTGTGTTGATATACAGGATTTTTTCATGTTCCGCAAACGGGCCAGATTGTTTAACAAGCTTTTTAAACGGATCAGTTTAGTTTTCATATTAATTAAAGCCGCCAAAAGAATTAATGGAATTTTATGATAAACTAAAATTAAAAGATAATGAAAGGACTTGATTAAATTAATGGATATTAGAAAACCTATCGATTCGGAACTCAAAAAGGTTTTGGAACTTTCTCCTCAAGCTGTATTTGAGGGTACATTGGGTGAAGTAAAACCTACTAATGAAAAAGTAGAAAAACTTGTTGAACCACTACTGGAAAAGGGAAGCTATTACTTAATAGCTACAGAAGACGATAAATTAATGGGCTGGGTTCTTATAGGAGCAAGTAAAGATCAGTTTACTGATAAGATGAACGGATTTATTTATGAACTATTTGTTTTAGTAGAATACAGAGGAAAAGGAATTTCTAAACGATTAATGAGAACTGCCATTGACCATCTAAGGCAACATGGATACCATGAAGTTCGTCTTAGTGCTTTTTCAGAGAATAACGCTATTAAACTGTACGAAAAAATGGGCTTTGATATAAGAACAGTTACTATGAGTTTGCCGTTATAAAAGAAAAATTCTTTAATTTGATCTATGGTTCCAACCTTATTTATAAGAATGAAAGGAAATATAGAATAATTCTTTATTCAATAAAAGGGCGCTTTAATGGAAGAAGAGTCACAGAAATGATCAATCCTTTTTAAAAGAATGCTTCAATTGAAGATAGAAAGATCATGTTTTGATTACTCTTTTTCAAAACATGTCCGTTTTGTTCCATGGTATGGCACTCATTATGTCACGGGACGAAGAGTGATTAAGTAAATGGATAGAAAGGTCAGAAAATAATCTGCCTTTCTATCCAAGAATTTGGGGTCGGTCCCCCGCTGCGTTAATGTGGCGGGAGACCGATCCCTTTTTCATTTTTTTCCAAAAAATAATACCACTTCGTGCTTTGTAAAATGTGCTATAATTTGTCGTAAAAAGGTAAGTTATTTAAGCCTTACAATAAAGGATTCATTATGTTTTTAAATGTGCGAAAATTTTGAAATAAATATATTGTTTGAAACGTTAGTGTAAAGGGACAATGTAGGCAGGAGGCCGTATGAAATTTAGGACAAAGCTCTATACGAGCATAGGATCAATAGTAGTTTTAATTTCAATTTGTGTAATCGTTTTAATGAATATGCTTGAACAGTCTATGGTCAATATCGATGTAGTTGTTACCGATAAATACGAACGAATCAATATGGCGGCAACGATTAAGTACGAGACGGTTAATATTGCTAGAGAGTTAAGAGAGATTACAGTCAATCAATCTAATGCAACGCTGACTACGTCGATTAATGCTTTGGAAGAATCGAACATCAATATCAACAGAGCGATGGAGTCGCTTGAAAGAATAGATAGTAAAGGAAAATCACGTGAATTAATGACAAAATATAAAGTACTTCATGAAACCTATCTAGCTACGGCACAGCAAGTGATTGCTATTAAAAAAACCGACCCTAAAGCTGCAATCCAACCACAGCTGTTGAATGATTTGAAGCTTACCGGGGAAAGAATGGTTCAACTTGCTGAACTTCTACGTGGATTGCAAGAACAAGAGATGAAAAATGAGCTTTATCGATCACGAGATACATACCATTGGGCGATCTCAACGATTTATTTTTATCTTGCAGTCTGTTTGTGTTTAGGAATAGGCTTCATTATTTGGATCATTAGAGGGATGACAAAGGATCTCAACCATGTAACGACTGTCATGAAAAGTGTGACCAATAGCAGCCTTGATGCCCTGCCGCGGATAGAGATCTTTTCTAAAGGTGAAATTGGTGCCATCGCCGCTGCTTTTAACAAAATGGTTTCAAAGCTAGAGGCACATAGCAAACGAGAGAAACAATTAAAAGAAGAGGCAGGAGAGCACAACTGGCTTAAATCGAAAATTGCTGAAATTCTAGCGATGTACCCAGAAGCTAAAGATGTGCAGATGCTTGCTGAATTGTTCATTACAAAGCTTGTACCAATGGTAGGAGCTTGTAATGGCGTGTTTTATATAAAGACAGTGGAAGGAAACGAGCAGTATTTGAAAAAAATAGCTGCTTACGCTTTTTTTAATCCTAATAGGGAATTTGAATCCTTTCGTATGGGAGAGGGTCTGATTGGGCAATGTGCGTTGGAAAAACAGCACATCTTTCTAAATCAAGTTCCAGATAATTATATAAAAATACGTTCTGGTATTGGGGGAGCTACACCGAAAAATATTATCATCTTACCTATCCAATACGAAGATGAGGTACTTGCTGTTATCGAAATTGCCTCCTTTGAATCCTTTAGTCCTTCTCAAATCAAGTTGATTGAAGAAGTCATTCCGACGACAGGCATTACGCTAAAAAGTATGTTAAATCACATGAAGGCGGAAAGGTTATTACAAGAATCACAAAGCTTAACAGAAGAACTACAAGCTCAATCTGAAGAACTCCAATTACAGCAAGAGGAGTTAAGGTCAACAAATGAACAACTGGAGGACCAATATGCAGCATCAGTCCATAAAAAAGAAGAGTTAGAGAAAGTAAGAGAGCAACTTGAAGAAAAAGCGCAACAATTAGAAATTAGTTCCCAATATAAATCAGAGTTTCTTGCTAATATGTCCCATGAGCTTAGAACGCCACTTAATAGTTTACTCATTTTAGCACAGATCCTTTCCGAAAACGGTGAGGGCAATCTTACAGCCAAACAAGAGGAATATATTCGGACCATTTATGCATCTGGGAATGATTTATTACATTTAATCAATGATATTCTCGATTTAGCAAAGGTAGAATCAGGGAAATTAGACGTGATTCATAGCGAAGTAGATTTACATGGTGTAGAAGATTACATCATGATGCAATTTTCACCAATTGCCTATAAGAAAAATATTCAATTTATCGTTCATGTGGAACCTGATTTACCATCAATTTTCTATACGGATGAACATCGTTTACAGCAAATTCTAAAAAATCTGCTTTCAAATGCTTTTAAATTCACTGAAAGTGGCAGTGTGACACTACTTGTTCAGAAGGTAATAAAAGAAACCGCTCGGCAGCCAATTCTTGTGAATAATTATGAAGAAGAATTTATGCTAGCCTTCTCCGTGATTGATACAGGAATTGGCATAGCTAGGGAAAAACAAGGGACGATATTTGATGCCTTTAAACAAGCAGATGGAACGACAAGTCGAAAGTATGGTGGTACAGGACTCGGATTATCTATTTGCCGAGAAATAGCCTATTTATTAGGTGGGTTTATGGAGTTAACGAGTGAGGTAGGAAAGGGCAGCAACTTTACTTTATATCTGCCTTACGACCAAGTAAACGAGCCAAAAGAGGTGAAATCTTATATGAAGGAAGCTTCTGCAGGCCTCGAGAATAAGTATTACCTACCGGAAGTTACTAACACAATGGATGAAGAAGATAGTAGTAATGAACAACTCGGAAAATCTTCGCTAAAAGATAAAAAGGTCCTCATTGTCGACGATGATATTCGAAATGTGTATGCGCTTACGATCGCGTTAGAGAAGTATGAAATGGAAATTATTGTGGCCGACAATGGCCGTGAAGGAATTGAAGTTTTACATAGTAATCCAGATACAGATATTATTTTAATGGACATAATGATGCCTGAAATGGATGGATTTGAGGCAATACGTACAATTCGAAGCAATCATAAGTTTATATCCTTACCGATTATTGCCCTTACGGCAAAGGCGATGAAACATGCCCGAGAAGAATGTTTAGATGCAGGAGCAACAGACTATATCAGTAAGCCATTAAACTTAGATCAGTTATTCTCGCTTATGCATGTATGGTTGTATAGAAAGGAAGGATAAGCGATTACGATTCAAAAAAGGGAAAATTCACAAAAGCAAACACCGAGCCAAGTGATAGAAAATATTGAAATCGATTTACTCCTTGAAGCGATTTACCGCTATTACGGCTACGATTTTCGAAATTATGCCCGTCCCTTCATTCAGAGGAGAATTTTGCAACGTGTTCAAAAGGAGAATCTAACAAGTATATCTGCTCTGCAAGAAAAAATATTGCGTGATCCGATCGTCATGAATGGTTTATTTTCTGATTTTTCTATAAATGTTACCGAAATGTTTCGTGATCCTAGTTTTTTTAAGTCTTTACGAACAAATCTTATTCCATTAGTAAAAGATTATCCTGAAATTCGAATTTGGCATGTAGGCTGCTCAACTGGTGAAGAAGTGTATTCAATGGCCATTCTGTTACAAGAAGAAGGTTTATATGAAAAGACAAAAATTTATGCAACCGATATCAACACAAGTGTGTTAGAAAAGGCAAAGAAAGGTACTTTTTCTTTAGCTGATATGCAACTTTACACCAAAAATTATTTATTAGCTGGTGGGACGAGGGCTTTTTCAGAATACTACCAGGTGGTTGCGGACCAAGTTGTTTTCCACCCTGATCTACAAAAAAACGTGGTGTTTGCAGAGCATAATTTAGTAACAGACTCTTCATTTCATGAGTTTGATATGATTATTTGTCGAAATGTCCTAATTTATTTTAATAAGTGTTTGCAAAATGAAGTCCATCAGCTTCTCTATGAAAGCCTAAGTTTATCAGGCTTTCTTGGGCTGGGTAAAAGAGAGGGGATTAGATTTACTAGTTATGGAACCTGTTACGAAGAATTTAACCAGGCAGAAAGACTGTACCGTAAATTTAAATAGTACCACTACTCAAAAAGTCAATATTTTAATGGTGGATAATCAACCTGAAAATCTACTGGCATTGGAAGCAGTACTCTCTTCTCCACACTATAATTTAGTTAGTGCAACCTCAGGAAACGCGGCGCTGAAATGTCTGCTTAAACAAGAATTTGCTGTTATTTTACTAGATGTACAGATGCCGGGACTAAATGGCTTTGAAACAGCTAAACTGATTAGGGCAAGAGAAAAAACTAAACATATTCCCATTATTTTCATTACGGCAATTAGTCAAGATATGGAGCATGTTCAACGTGGTTACTCTGTAGGGGCAATTGATTATATTTTTAAACCATATCAGCCTGAAACATTAAAACAAAAAATAGAGAAATTTGTTGAAATCTATCAAAAATATAAAGAGGAAATTAGCAAGAGTGAGTCGCAGCGTTCAGCTGAATTAAATGAAGTAAATAAAAAGTTAGATCAGACAACCTTGGATTTGCAGAGGACAGAAGCATTAGCAAAGGTGATTAGTGAAACGTTAATTGATACCATTGTTACCTTTAACGGTCAAGGGTCTATACTTTCGGTGAATTCAGCTATAAAAACCATGTTTGGCTATCATCCGGATGAATTAGTAGGACAGCCTATTGGCAATCTATTTCTAAAAGTAAAGGGGGACAATGGAAATAGCTCTCCGTATTTGTTCTTTTCTTTAATCAACTCATGTCTAGGTAGTGTGATCGAATCGGTTGCATTAAGGAAGGATGAAAGCCATTTTCCTACGGATATTCAAATTGGCGAGACAGCAGTAGAAGGTCATCCAATTTTTGTTTGTACCATTCGTGATGTGACGGAAAGAAAGCTGATGGAAGAAGTTAAAAAGCAACAATTCAATCAGATGGAGAATATGGTGAAAGACCGCACATTAGAGCTCTTATTAGCAAACGAGCGGCTGCAAATAGAAATTGAGGAGCGAAAAAAGATTACCGATTATCTTTTTGTTTCTCAAGAACGGTTTCGGAAAATCTTTGAGTTTTGTCCTAGCTTGGTAGCTCTTATTTCGCTAAAAGATAAAACCTATTTAGATGTTAATACAAGTTGGATAAACGTTACGGGTTATAGTTATGATGAATTACATCTTCAAAAAATAAATTTACTAGATTTTTTTGACGAACAAGGTAGTAACTCCATTCATCTAGAGCAGCCATTTCGTAGTAAGAAAATCCACTATAAGACAAAACATGGGGAAATCCGTGCGGGATTATTATCTACAGAAATAATTGATGTCCAACCTGAACCTTGTATTCTATTTGTTTTGACAGATTATACGGAAAGGGTTCTTATGGAAAGGGAGATGTCCAGACTAGATCGGTTGAATTTAATTGGCGAGATGGCTGCCGGAATTGCCCATGAAATTCGTAACCCGATGACAACCGTTTCTGGATTTTTGCAAGTAGCAAGAAGCAACCGTGAGGGATTACCAAAAGAAATTGTTGACCTCATGTTAGAAGAATTAAGCAGGGCTAATTCTATTATTACTGAATTTCTTAATTTGGCTAAAAATAAAGTAAGTGATAAAAAAATCCAAAACTTAAATACGATTATTGAAGCATTATTTCCGCTTATTCAAGCTGAAGCCTTACGTTCAAGAAAACAAGCTGTGCTCGATTTACATGATTGTCCCAATATCTCAGTAGATGAAAAAGAAATTCGCCAATTAATCTTAAATATTGTATTAAATGGGCTCGATTCCATGTCTTCTGGAGGGCAGCTTACGATAAAAACATATGCAGAAGAACAGGCAGTCATTTTGGAAATAAAAGATCAGGGGATAGGGATTAGCTCGGAGATTTTAGAAAAAATAGGAACACCGTTCTTCACAACGAAGGAAAATGGAACAGGGTTGGGTCTTGCGATCTGCTATAGTGTAGCAGAGCGTCATCAGGCAGATATTGACATAGAAACCGGAGACGCGGGGTCAACCTTTTCCATTCGTTTCAAACCATTCTAGGGTATTTCAAAATAGAAAAGGACGGTTTGCATGTTAAAAAGGAGCAAGCTATTTCTTCTTATTTTCTTTATGATTTCTGCCATATTAATCGTTATTATATATAAGCAATTTGTCGTTGAAAAGCCAAAAGTCGTCTTTGTTTTCCGAACGTTAGATAATCAGTATGATGAAATTATTCGAGCGGGTGTAGAGCAGGGATGTAAAGATTTTGGGATAGACGGTTTGGTAATGGCACCGAAAAATGGAACAGCCTCAGAACAAATGAAGATATTAGAGAATGTTCTTAAAGAACATCCAGATGTATTAGTTGTCTCTCCGGCCATGTCACCTGATATCATTCCTAAATTAGTAGAGTATGCAAAAAAGAACATTCCCGTATTGCTGATCGATACAGATGAACCTTGGAAAAATAAAACGGCTTATATTGGTACCAATAACGTTGAATTAGGGAGAAAAGCAGGGATATTGATGGCCACGATGCTACAGCCTGGAGATAAAGTGGCTCTTATCGGTAGAGAATCATCCGTGGAGAGAGAACGGATAAAAGGAGCTAAAGTTAGTTTAGAAGCTGCAGGGATCAATATAGCGGCAGAAACGTTAAAACTATCAATTGAGGATAAAGAGGATAATCAAAACGTGATCAAGGTAATCGAGACGATTTTGCAGCAGCATCCAGATCTTAAAGGTGTTATTACTTCAACAGATTATCTTGCCATACCTGTGGTTAAGCTTCTTCAGGAACAAGGAATTACTATGCCTGTTACAGGAGCAGATGGAATAAGCAAAATGGTTGAGTTAGTCGAAAAAGGAACATTAACCGGTACAGTAGCCCAAAACCCTTATGATATGGGATATTTAAGCGTTCAAGCTGCATTAAAAGTTACAAGGGGAGAAAAGATAAAAAGAAACATTGATAGTGGTGTAGATATTATCACGGAAGACAATGCGAAACAGAAGCTAGACTTCTTAAACAAGGTATTAAAGTAAATTACACTAGTTACGGGCATACCTGGGGTTAGACTTCCGTTGCGCTTTAAAGAGAGATAATATTTTTAAGCGCAGTATTTCCCTTAAGTTTCACATAGCAAAATAAAGGGCATAAAATTTTTTAGAATAATAGTAAAAGGAGCTAAACTTTAAATACAGCTTAGCCCCTTTTATTTACAAATTATTTTATAAAAAAGGATATAATCCCTAAAATTATACACAAGATTCCACTTAAAAATTGTCCTAGTCCAGAAGCTTCTCCCTTTATTAAAAAATTAAAAATGTTTTTTCTTTTTTGGGTTTTTCCGACGAACGCATCATCCGTTTTCATTCTATATCTACCCCATAATACAAGGACTACTCCAAAAAGTATAAACAATAGTTTTAAAATGATCATATAGTTACCTCTCTTTATTCTTTTTATTTTACTTTTGTATTAAAATCTTTCTCAACAATTATATTTGTACACTATTAGCATTGATCTTCTTCTTCAAAAATAAAAGTTTCTTCAATTGGTAAGTTAAAAATTGAAGATATTCTATATGCTAGTAAAACAGATGGATTATATTGTTGTTTTTCTAAAGAGATTATTGTTCTTGAAGATACACATATTCTATCCGCTAATTCTTGTTGTGTAATTCCATGTTTTAACCGCAATTCTTTTACTATATTTTTCATATAATTCACCAAATTAAAGAAAATGATTATAATATTTTTTAGCTAAAGTGCTAGTAATTAGGGTAAGTACTATAATGATCATTAAAGCAGTATTTGTTGGAATTGTAATCCATTTTGAAAGAAACATCATCAGGATCGCCACAATCATTAGAATGCTTATGGTAAAGTGAGCAGCTTTACCTTCAATTAAATCATCGCGTTCATCATATTCTTTTGATAGCTCTCTTTCTAATTGTTTGCGATTAGTATTAAATTTAACGTGAGAAGTTATAGCGAAGATTAAAAGCATTGCTCCTACGAATAAATATAAAATACCAGAATAAGATCCTTCTGTAGTATTAGCTTCAGTGTAATTGAAAAATATTTCAAAAAAACCGAGTGCAATCATTGCAAATGAGCATAAATAAAGCTCTGTAAATTTATTTTTCAAACAAATCACTCCTAACATAGCGCAATGTGAAGTTTGTTTCACGTGAACTTAACTTCATATTACTCGATCTTACAGGGAATGTCTAGAATTAATTTGTTGAATTCTCGAAAATTATAAATCGAAAGGAAAAACTATTCCAAGTACTACCGAATTATGTTCTCTGCAAAAAACGAATAAACTTTGTTAGACTTTGCGGTTTCTGTTTTCTACGTTTGATTATAAAATCTATCATGATTGTGTCAGACAGTTCTTGATATTGAACCGTTTTTATTTCTTTTCGATTATAAGCAACATCTGCCGGTAATATTGTGATTCCAAGTCCATCATGAACCGCTTGCAGAATAGATTCTAGAGAATCAAACTCCATAATAGTAGGATCATGGAAATAACTTTTGTTAGCGAAATCTATCATTTTGTTTCTGTAGATACAATTTATGTCACTATTAACAATTAACGTTTGATCATGTTGCTTTTCAAGTTGACTATGTTTAGGTGAAATGAGTACGATTTTCTCAAAATAACGATAAACGGTTTCAAACTGTGAGGAATTATACGCACTATTTATAAAAACACCATCAAGTTCTCCATAGGAAAGCATTTCTTGTAACCTTTGTTTATCATTCGTTCGTACCTTTACATCCATATTTTTTTGCTCCTTCAAAAAAGAAGAAAACAGCTGAGGAATTCTAACCGCAGAAATGGTTTGGGATGCACCTATTGTTATGGATTCTCTCCATTTTTGAGGACTAATGACTGACTTGGCTTCATCCATTAATAATATGATTTGATTTGTATACTCTAATAAAACGTTTCCCTTTTCGGTCAAAGTAACCCCTCTATTGTTACGCATAAATAATTTAACACCTAGTTCATCTTCCAAACTCTTAATTCGCTGACTGACATTAGGTTGTACGTAGCCCAATTTTTCAGCAGCTTTTGATACTGATTGCAGCTCTGCAACATGTTTAAAAATCCACAAATCATGACTTTCCAAGAATATATTCCTCCACTGGTATTATTTAAAATGATACCTACTTCATTTTTCAGTATTATATCCTTTATGTGTTCAAAAGTATAATTGAGCATATAAATCAAACAAAGTTAGGATGATTTAGAATGGAATTAAAGGATAAAGTAGTTATTGTAACTGGCGGTGGTACTGGTATAGGAAAAGCAACAGCTTTGAAATTAGCAAATGCAGGTGCAAAAGTGGTTATTAATTATAACCGTTCGGAAAAAGAAGCCGTCGAGGTTCTCAATGAGATTACACAACTAGGTGGCATAGCAATCGCTTATAAAGCGAATGTAGCGATAGAAAAAGAAGTGAATGATATGGTATCCCAAACGATTACATCATTAGGGACGGTGGATGGTTTAGTAAACAATGCAAGTATTACAGCTCAAATTGCTATGAATGACTTAGATGCCGTAACAGATGAAGTGTGGGATTCCCTTTTTAGTGTGAATGTGAAGGGAATGTTTCATTGTGTAAAAGCTGTTGTTCCTTATATGAAGAAGCAACAAGCGGGTGTAATTGTTAACATGGGCAGTGTAGCGGGAATGACCGGAATAGGTTCATCCATACCGTATATAGCCACAAAATCAGCTATTCACACAATGACAAAGTCATTAGCTATCGCATTGTCACCTTATATCAGAGTAAATAGTATAGCTCCTGGTGCAGTTGATACAAGGTGGTGGTCAGGTCATGAAGAGAAGATGTATCAACTTGCAGGTAACCTACCACTTAAAAGAATTTCAACGCCAGATGATATTGCGGAAGCTATTCTTTTTCAATTGACTCAAGAATCTGTCACAGGTCAAGTATTTACAATTGATAATGGTCAAACATTGTAAGATTAAACTTAACTCATTACACCCTTATACAATAATAGGGTGTTTGGTCTATTTTTATAGCTCATACCTCTATCTCTTCTTTAGTAACCAGCCGAATTCCCTTAAGGGAATTCGGCTGGTTGACGTACTTTCACTTAACATTACATTTCGAGGAGAAGCCACTTTACAATCATTGTTTAACCTACAATTTTACCGCTACTTAAGCTAAAATGTGACCGCCTTCTACATGAAGGACGGTTCCGGTCACGAAACTATTTTGGAGCAGGTATAGTACGCTTTGTGCAACGTCTTCAGCCCTTCCTATTCGTTTCACAGGAAGTTTGTTTCCGACCGTTGCATAGAACTGATTACGATCTTCTTCTAGCATTTTGCTGCGGGAAGGTGTATCAATGATACCGGGTGAAACGATGTTCACTCGAATCGGAGCAAGTTCTAAAGCCAAGGTCTGACCTAGATTCGAAATGGCCGCATTGACTGCACCCAAAATTGACGAACCAACCATCGATTTGTAGGCTACTACCCCAGAGAATAAAGTGATCGAACCATGTGGTAAGATTTTCGGTGCACCGTATTTAGCTGTGTAGTATTGGCCCCAAAATTTGTTTTCAAACAGTTGTCTGGCTTGGGCTGTATCCATTTGGAGGAATGACCCGCCGGATGTTTCAGCAGCGCTCACCACAAGATGGTTGAACGGGCCGACTTTTTCAAAGAAAGACTGAACTTGCTGTTCTTGTGTTGTGTCCAGCGTAAAAGCCGTAGCTTTATCGCCTAGTTGCTCAATTGCATTCTGTAATTTCCCTTTGGAACGGCTGGCAATAATAACTTTTGCTCCTTCGGCTATTACTTGTTTAGCTGTTTCAAGACCAATCCCCGAGCTTCCGCCGATAATTACCACTTTTTTATCTTGTAACATGTTTGTACCTCCTTGTAATTTTCCTTTATAGATTAAAAGTTCAATTCTTCTTTCAAATGTAGTTCAAGTTCTAATACAAATTTTCCAACTTTCGGATTTTTGATTACATCATAACAAGTGAAACTCTTTAAAGGTTTCATTCCGATGAATTTCTGCATGAGGTGCAAATGGCTTAATGCATCATCCAGGCTGTTCCCTTCAAAAAATTGAGTTGGATCATTAAATGCTTTTTCAGGAGCATTCCAGGTAGTCGAAAACATATATTTCTTTTTGGTCAGTAAACCTCCGCTTCCATATTGATCAGCACCCTTAAAAAACAAACCATAAGCATAAACCTCATCCATATACGTTTTCAATAAGCCTGGAACACTGAACCAATAGACAGGTGTTTGGTAAATGACAATATCAGCCCATAAAAACTTTTGCTGTTCTTCGTCAATTTTATATCCGTTTTGAACAATGGTTGTTTTTATATTGTTTTTTTCACTTAACAAGCTGACCATCTTGTCCATTAATGTTTGGTTTAAATTACCTTCCGCTGTACTATACCTTTGATGTCCGTTAATAATAAGTATATTTTTCATCTTTTTTCTCTCTCCTTTGATTGTTGGATTTCTCTCACTTATCAATTCCTCAAGAATGTGATGGAATAATAGGTTTATTGATATTATAAATATAGTAACTTTATTTAGGGAAGTAGTGATAAATAATTCATAAAGTTACCGAAAGTATACTTTTTTGATATGATAAAGAAAATTAATTAAAAAATGTTTTAGGAAGGATGTTTCAGATGAGTGTTATGGAGCCTGTCATACTGACCAAAGGAACACCAGGTGAGATTTGCCCTATAGCTAAAACGCTTGACGTAATTGGAACTAAATGGACATTTTTGATTATTCGGGATCTGCTTATCGAAGGAACAATGCGATTCAGTGAGCTATTGAAATCAATGGATGGAATTAGTCCAAAAACACTTTCACTACGCCTTAAGGAACTGGAGGATCATGGGATATTGGAAAGAAAGGTATTTCCGGAGGTTCCCCCTCGTGTGGAATATACATTAACAGAAAAAGGAAAACGATTAGAAAGTATTTTCATTGAATTAAAGAGGTTTGGATTATATTTATAAAAGAATTTACGAATGATTGAATCCATTTGTGAAAAATTAGGTTTTCCACTAGATAAAACACTAACTAGTGTGGAATATACGGGGAATACCTCTTCTGTTTCCATTTCATTAGCCTTACAGATAGCGATAAACGAAGGAAAGTTAAAAAATGGGGACACTCTTTTACTATAGGGATTTGGAGGTGGTCTTACACATGCTGTACATATCAATAAGTGGAATTTGGCAAAGGAATAAGAATTAAATCAAAAAAGGCTGAGCATAAATCAGATTTTTTCTGACTTATGTCCCAGCCTCTTTTTGCATCTTTTGTACTTATTCAGTCACGTCCTGTTCCATAGCTCTGATGGATTCAGCTACCTTAACCATCATGGAACATTCGATTCTCTTACGGAAGATGTCACAACTGAAGTCGTAGGTTCCGTTTAGGGAGCCGGTTGCATGCAGCGCGTTGGCAGGGCAGCCGCCACTGCAGTAGAGTTTCGCCCAGCAATCCTGGCATTCCGGCTTCGAGTAGCAGTTGCTCTCTTTAAATTGGCATTGCGTCTCTGGTTTTGTGATTCCATCCCAGATGTTGCCCAAGCTGTATTCTTCATCCCCAACGAACTGGTGGCAAGGGAAGAGCTCACCCCAGGGTGTAACTGCGAGATATTCGGTTCCTGAACCGCAGCCGGAAATTCTCTTTTGGATGCAAGGGCCTTCTGAGAGGTCAAGCATGTAATGGTAGAAGGTAAAGCCATTGCCTTTTTCCTCGCGACTCAGCATTTCCTTGGCGAGAATCTCATACTGGTTGTAAATCTCTGGGAGGTCTTCCTCGGTGAGCGCATAAGGTTCTCGTGGATCACAGATGACCGGTTCCATCGAGAGTTTGTCGAAACCAAGGTCTGCGATGTGAAAAATGTCATTGGTGAAATCGACATTGTTGTGGGTGTATGTCCCACGTACATAGTATTCTTTGTCTCCACGCTTTTCGATGAATTCCTGGAATTTCGGAACGATATGATCGTAGCTGCCCTTTCCAGTGATCGTTTTGCGAAGTCGGTCATGGACCTCTTTTCTTCCATCAAGACTCAATACGACATTGTACATTTCCTGATTCAAGAAATCGGTGACCTCATCGGTGAGCATCATGCCATTCGTCGTGAAGGTGAAGCGAAATGTCTTTTTGTACTCTTTTTCTTTGATTCTTGCGTAAGTGACAATCTGTTTGACAACCTTCCAGGCCATTAGTGGTTCTCCGCCGAAGAAGTCAACGTCGAGGTTTCGGTGATGACCGGAGTTTTCCAATAGGTAATCGATGGTTCTTTGGCCAACCTCATAGCTCATGATTGCTCTGTCTCCGTTGTATTTCCCCTGGCTTGCGAAGCAATATTCGCATGACAGGTTACAGGTATGCGCGACATTGAGGCAGAGGGCCTTTACATAAGTCTGGCGATTTCTCAAATCAATTGAAAGATCCTTATATTCATCCTCAGTAAAGAGTTGCCCATCATTTGTTAGCTTCTCGACGTCCGCGATGGTGTCCCGAATGTCCCCTTCGGAGATGTCGGAATCATATGCGTATTTTTCCAGCATCATTATCACGATTTCTTCCGTAGGAGTATTCTCATAAAGCGCGATGATTTCATAGGCGAGGTCGTCGACTACATGCACCGATCCACTGTAGGTATCGAGCACGATGTTGTATCCGTTTAGTTTATATTGATGAATCATACTTGATAATCAATCTCCTTTTGTCCATAAAAATTGCCGCCCATCTAGAAAGCAGTTGGGCGGCACAGTTCCTGTTTCCTATCTGTTTATTGTGTTTTCACACTTCTGATTTGCAATTCCGCAAGAAGTTTTGCAAGCCGACTGGCAAGATGTCTGGCATGCACCGCATCCACCGTGTTTTGCGGTATCCTTCAGATTACGAGTGCTCAGTGTTACGATTCTTTTCATAACGTGAAACCCCTTTTGACAGTATTTTTTAGTAGAATAAGAGTTAACCCTTGTGAATGATTTCACATAAATTCCAACAATAATTTTAACAACATCTTGGGGTCAAGTCAATCATTTCCAATGCCTTGATACTGCGGAAAATCCACTTGATTTGAATTTTCATTTCCTTCTCCGGTTACGCCATGTTTTTTGGCTAATGCAATGCCTTCACTATGGCGTTACTATCGTTCCCGAGAGAAGGGCTTTTGCAAATCGGTAGACTTCCATTGGCCGCTCGTCATAATTTGCACTTTTACCTCTACCTCTAAGGATGATGGCGAAAGTGAGATAGCGCCGTTCTTTTCGAGTTTTTTCCATGCTTCTACATTATTACGATATAGTATTTGCGAAAGCTGATAAGCATCAATTCCTTTTTTTAATCCAATTTTGTAGGTTCGTTCGACTTCCTTTTTCAGCTCTTGGGCAGCTAATGTATCTAAGGTTTTCACCGGCAAATATTTTACAACCTGAAAAATATCTCCTTCGATGTTAATCTTCATCCGAAAATGCGGTTCATGGTTCTTTATGTAGGCTTGTGTTTGGATTTTTGGTTTTCTCAATACGATTTCTGCAACGGGCTTCCCCTCTTTTTTTAATAGCATTGGTGCGCGTTTAAAATTTTTTTCCGTCCATTTTAAGCCTGATAAGTCCTTCTCTGACAAGTACCCTTTGTAGCGCTTCGATGCGACAAAAGCTGACCCGCTATACTTTAGTAGCGGAAAATCCTTTTTGTTTGATTTCCATTTTTTTTTCACAATAGATAAGTAAGGTATTTGTGTGGTCATCCCCGGCTCATAAAAGTAGGCCCGAAATTTGAAAAACTTCAAAGGACTAAAAAGGGAATAATTTTTTGTCATTTCATTTGGGATATCCATAACGGTAAAAAGGGGTGAGAGATTTAGGATGGTCCCGGTTGCCAACACATCCTGAACCGGTTCCTTTGTTCCAAACACCCACATCGTATTTCTAAACTGAAAGAAACGTGCTAAGAATTCATCAATTTGTCGTATATCTCCATTTTTTAGTACATTCTCAGAGAATACGATGGTTTTTATATGCTCCCAAGACACACTTTGTTGGGTCGTTTTATAAAAATCGAATGCTGAATGGTCTAAAATCTCCCCGCTTCCTTTTCCGATAAAAATTGGCTGTGGTGTTCGCATTGTGATTTCTTGTTTTGCAAAAGTTGAAAAATTGATAAATTGAGGGTATAGCACGTATTGATTGTCTTGAAAGTCAATTCCTAAGGCATTTATGTACCATACATGCTCCACTTCTCGTGTATCCCAACATCCGGTTAACAAAAAAACAGATGCAAATACAATAAGTAGCTTTTTTTGAAATAGAATTTTACTCATCCTTTTTACTCATCCTTTTTTTTCGTGCTATCGTTTGTATGAATCTCTTTCGGCCGTCTTAGCATCTTTTTAAAACGAACTCGGAATGTTGCAGGTATAACACTAGATGGGACAAGTGGAGAGTAGGGGGCCATAAACGGAACCCCAAAAGAGCGTAGGTTCACGAGATGAATAAAAATGATAAAGACTGCAAAGATGAGCCCTACTACTCCAAGTAAGGATGAGAGTATATAGACAAAATATCGGAGGATACTTAACGTTCCAGTTAGTGACTGATTGATCAAAGTAAAGGTTGAAACGACAGAAATAGCCATCATCACGACAATACCTGGGGAGGCAAATCCTGCGCTGATGGCAGCTTGGCCAATAATTAACCCGCCTACAACTGATAACGTTTGACCAACAGTAGTTGGGATCCTAAGTCCAGCCTCTCTCAGTAACTCAAATAAAAAAATCATCATGAAGCCCTCTAAAGTAGTAGGAAACGGAACTCCCTCTCTTGACAAAGCCAGTGTTGCCAACAACGTATAGGGAATTTGATCAGGATGATAGGCAGCTAAAGCAATCCAAAATCCTGGTAGGAAAACGGCTATAAGTAAGCTGAAGATCCGGAGGACCCTTCCGAAGCTTCCAAAAGGGGCCGTAGAATGCTGGTCCTCGGCATTATTTACGAAAAACACAAGGGTGACAGGTCCAACGGACGCAGTCGGTGAACCTTCCACTAATAGGAGGAAGCGACCATATAGTAAGCAATTTGTAGCATAATCAGGTCGTCCGGTGTATTCCAATAAAGGAAATATGGTGAAAGTTCGGTCGGTAATAAGCTCTTCAATTTGCGTAGCCGAAACCACGGCGTCGACATTAATTTCATTTAGTCGGGATCTTACTTGTGCTAAAATATCCTGCGAAATAACATCCTTCAAATAAAGAACAGCAACCTTCGTTTTACTTCTAGTTCCGATTACAAATTCTTCATAATTAAGGGAGCTTGTTTTCAATCTTTTACGAATTAGCCCTATATTGGTTTCCAGTTCTTCAACAAAACCATCCCTTCCTCCTTTCAGAGTTACTTCCGTACTAGGAGCTTCTACTGATCTTGCAGGTAGTTTAGCTAATTTGATTGAATAAGCCAGCTTAAATTCAGGGAGGAAAAAGAGAAATTCACCTTCAAAAACCATTTGGGCGAGTTCCTCCTGTGATAAATCTGACTTTATGGAAGCTATAGGAAAAACCATTTTCGACTCCAATTCTTTTGCATCACCGAAAAATCCATTTTCCAATATCTCATGAAGATGAGGCAATATCGTTCTTCTCAATTCCTTTGTATCAATAAGACTTTGACAATATACAGATAAAATAGAGAAAGAAAGTAAGCCTTTGCCGATTTGCTGTTTTTGGAAGAGGACATCTTTGGAACCTTCAAACCATCCCTTTAAAACTTCCTCATCACACTTGATCTTCATCTTATCTTGATCAGCTCGATTATTGCGCCTCATTCGATTTAACTCCTTTCTTTCTATTCACAAACATGGAGAGGATGGTCAAAAGTACAAAAAGAAAGAGCATTAATACAACCGTGCCAGGTAAAAATAGGCGGGATAAAAACGTATAAAAAGTGGTATCGTTAATGGACAAAATCGATAGCGCAGTGATCCATCCAAGAATAAAGAGCTGTAAGCCTGCATTTACCTTCTTATTTGTAATTTGAAGAAGATCTGGGATTAAAAAAGAAAGAAGAGACAAGCGGATGAAAGCTCCAACAAACCACTGATAAACGGATAAAAAGTCGAGATGCTCAATATAACGACCGATAGCAACAAGTCTCCATTCCTCAAAAGCTGGGTATCGTTGCTTAGCAGCTACGAACGGTCCAAACTCTGTGATAGCCCCGATCGTTGGTCCAAGAGTAAGTATTAAAAAAATGATTCCAATCCAAATCAAAGAAGTGAATTTTATTTTTGTCTTTATGTGATGCTGAATAAATAGGATAAAACCAAACTCGATAAATCCTGATATTGGATAGATTGTGCCTTTTATGACAGGTGAGATGCCATACTCCATATATGGTTTTAAAAAAGAGAAGTCTTTATTCGGGAAATTCGCTGTCATGACAAATAAACCTAAAATAAAAACGATCGGTAGAAGGATACCCGCTGTTAACCCAATGGATTGAATCCCGTGCTTGGCATTATAAAAACAGATAATAGAAAATGTAGCACCTAGAACTAGTTTAGGTGTCATCGGGAGATAAAACGATAAAAACGTTAATGTTTCCTTTAAAGTGACAACACTCAAGGAAAATAGGTATAGGAGAATAATAGCTGATAATGGATAGGCAACAAAAATCCCGAAGTTCCGCTTAATCCAAATAAACAGCTGTTCTCCATTCATACGTTTTTGGATAAAATAGAGAATCGGTAACAAGAATAGAAAAGAAATGCATGAGAGCAATATAGCAATCCAGGAATCACGGCCCGAAACGTCTAAAACCATAGGGATGATAATGACATGGTTAACAAGTCCGGTGCTGCCAATCAGGATCAATGACATTTGAAGTAAGCTTATGGTTTGGTTTTTCATTTATATTCTCCTAGAAAGCAACTTCGTTACCAGGATAGTGTAACCCTCTGGGATATTTTTTATTATTCCTTGGGTCAGCCCTTGACTTTATTGTCACAGCGAAAGGTGGAATACGGATTTGGGTGAGGGGGAGTCGAAAGTGAATTTTTTTCTTTCACATTCCAAGGAGTTTTACAAAAAAGATGGAATATATATATCTAATTATAATCTTTATTTAAGGCAGGTATAACTCAATGGATAAAGATACTCTTCGAACAGATCTAAGTAAAGAATATATCCACATGAAAGAACTGCTTCAGTCTCATGTCGAAACCACGACTGACACTATTTCTATTAGGGACTTGCAGGGAAATATACTTCTTGTAAATAGTGCCTTTGAAAAAATTTATGGCTGGATATACCAAGACCTGATAAATGACCCCTACTGCCTGGTACCTGAAAATTTAATAAACGAGACGAAAGAAATATTTCAACAGATTAAATTCTCTGGAAAGAAAATTTCGGGATATGAGACCGTACGTAACCGAAAAGATGGTACGTTTGTTCAGGTAGGTCTAACAGCTTCCCCAATACGAGATACAGTAGGGAATATCGTTGGCACCTCTGTTATAGCCAGAGATATTACAGACCGTAAAAAGGCTGAAGAAGCATTGCTTGAAAGCGAGGCCAAATACCGGATACTAATTTAAAAGAGATTGTAGCTGTTTTAATCAAACGTTTGGTTAACAATTTTGAGGCCAGAATCCTGTCGATGTATGTAGATTCACTTAATCCAATGACTCTATTTGAAATCTGGAAAAGTAAGTAAATCCTATCAAATAAAGCTAAAATAGGCACGATTGGAGATAAAGAGTTAAACAATCGATTCCGAGCAGTTGTAGTCTTTTAGCAATGTGAAAAGAGTACGCAGAAACGGAATTTTTTTTTACTTTATTTTCAACTTCCTGCTTTTTTTTTATAAAAAACTGTTTATAATTATCTTAACATTTTATACTTTAATACCTTTCAGATACTTATCACTCAATTTAGGGGCGCTGAGCATGGGGATACCGACACTGTTAATAAATGCCTTTATTATTATCCTTTGTATTTTTTTCTACCAAATATTTTGGTTAGATAAAGATGGAAAAGAAGCACGTAATGATGTATTAATTTCCTTTCTTGCATCTATTGCAATCGTTCTTTGTATGACGTTCCCCTTTAAGTTTAATTCCGGATACATATATGATTTACGGCTTATCCCAATCCTTTTAGCCGTTCTCTATGGTGGATTTAGAAGCTTTATTTTCATCACCTTTGTATTTGTTTCTTACCGTTTTTATTTGGGTGGAAACGGAGTATTCCCTGCAGTTATTGTATATTTTATGGCCACTTCCATTACTATGCTATCACAATATTTTCTAGCTGGTTTTTTAAAAAAAAGAAGAATATTGTTCAGCGTATTGCTTATTTCTCTTTGCACTATTTCCTTTTCCATCTTCGCTTTAATGAACCAAATGCGGATAAGCGCTAAAGTTCATCCTGATTTTATTCACTTTTTATCCAACTTTATAGTAATCAATATTCTCACTGTTTTGTTATCTCTTTATCTAATTGAAGGAATGATCGAAAGGTTTAAAATGAAAGAAAAAATTCACCGTACAGAAAAATTTATTGTCACTAGTGAATTAGCTGCGTCTATCGCTCATGAAATAAGGAACCCGTTGACTACGGTATATGGATTTATGCAAATGTTTAGTAATAACGAAATCTCCGAAACACAAAAAGACGAATATATGCAAGTCATACTAATGGAGTTAGAAAACACCCAACTCGTTATTAACGATTATTTATCCCTTATAAAACCACAAAATGTTGTGAAAGAATTATTAGATATCAGATCAATCGTCCATCAAGTAATAGATGATATATTACCGATGGCTAGCCTATATAATGTTAAAGTTGAATGCGATATTATTAGTTCCCTTTATATTAATGCCAACACAGTTAATATAAAACGGTGTTTAATTAACATTGCAAAAAATGGGATTGAAGCCATGACTAATGGAGGGAAACTACGAATTAATGTGAGAAGGATAAAGAATAATATTGTGATTGATATTATTGATTCAGGTATTGGAATGTCGCTTGAGGAGATAAAGCGAATCGCTATGCCGTTTTATTCTTTAAAAGAGAAGGGAACCGGGCTAGGCACTATGATTTCATACGGGATTATTAAAGAATTAAATGGAGATATAGAAATAAAAAGCGAAAAAGGAAAGGGAACAAAGTTTTCTATTATTCTTCCTTCTTCATAAAAGATGTCGATAATAACTTACAAATTATCAATCTTTATTATAAATAACTCAACTTTCGCAGAGTGAAATTGGTAAATAAACCTTGATATAAATAGGAGGGCCAGAAATAGTTGTTCAATTCAACCGAAAAAGGTATGGCGCAGTCCTTGGTCGCTAAAAGCCGACTTGAGTTTAGGAGGAGATCAAATGGAAATCAACTTACCCCATGCTAATTTAAATTCTTTGCTAAACATAGACCTATCTCTGAATGAAATTACGGATATAAATCTTTTTGATAATAATTTCAAAGAAATTCCAGAAAAAATCTATAAAATGAACCATTTAAAAGTGTTAAATATTTCTGCGAATAAGCTTGAAAAAATTTCTGCTAATATAAAAAATTTGAAAGAACTTAGAATGATGGACTTAGGACATAATCTGATTGAAATAATTCCTTCAGAAATAGAATATCTTGTGAATTTAGAGGATTATTTATATCTTCACAATAATAAATTCCAAACGATACCTCCTGAAATTAAAAGCCTTAAAAAGTTAAAATATTTAAATCTAAGTGATAATAATTTGAGTGAGTTACCTAGAGAAATTGGTGAATTAACCAACCTGATAGAGTTACGCTTAATGAATAACAATCTTAATAAAATACCTGAGAGCTTTAGCAGGTTAACCAATATGAGAGAGCTGCATCTGAAAAATAATCAACTCAGCATTCTCCCAGAAATATTTGAAAATATGACGTTATTGCGAGTTTTAGATATGGAAGAAAATAAAGTAAAACAACTTCCGAATTCACTCAACCAATGTAAAAAATTAAGACGGTTGAATTTGAGAAATAATCAATTGACTACTTTACCCGATGGAATTGGAAAGCTAGTAAATTTATTGGAATTAGATTTAAGGAGTAATCAATTGATTGAATTGCCGGATTCTTTGATGGAAATTAAAGGGTTAGAACGCTTAGATTTAAGATGGAACCATAACTTGAAAATCCCGAAATGGTTAAAAATGTTAGAAGAAAAAGGGTGTATAGTTTATTTATAAACAAGCTTTCATTAATATATTTAACAAAAGGGTGCACCAGTTCTATATGGAATTTAAAAATAATCAAACTTAATCTAAATATACCATTTTCAAAATGCATCACCTAAAAAACCCTTTAACGGAATGTTCAACTTTCCATTAAAGGGTTTTTTTACAAGTATCAATAAATTTGGTTACTAGCAAGCTTTGTTTCTCGCTTTTTCTTGTGCAAATCGCTATTTTATGGGTAACATGGATGTCTTGGACATGTACTCTTGCTAATTGATTATTTTCAACATATTCACGTACAACAAGGGATGATATAAAATTTGCTCCATAGCCCGCCATTACTGAACGAATTGTTTCATTTAATCCGTTGAATTGCAACGCTACCTTGGGTGGTTTTACTTGGTAGGTTTGACATAGTGAAAAAAGATGTTCTCTCATTGAGCTTCCTTCTTCACGCATAATAAAAGGTTCCTTCACCATTTCAGCTAATGAAATGCGTTGATTTGCAAATGGATGTTTAGGAGAAACAACAAACCAAAGCTCATCTTCAAGTAATTCTTCCCATTCAACTTCCTCTGGTCTTTCCGAAATACCTCCTCCATATATGGCAACATCTGCTTTATATTGCTTTAGTTGCTCAAATGCTTCTTTAGTATTCGTTGTTGTAATAACTAAATCGACATCTTCATTTGCTGCCTTAAAAGTAGCTGCCCATTTAGGAATCAAGAAATTAGCAGGTAAATAGGTAGCAACAATATGAATTTTTCCTTTCTTGGCAAGACGATAATCTTCAATAAATGATTCAATATGTTCTTCAAAAGCAAAAAAATTATGTCCTTTTTCCGCTAACTCTTTCCCGAACTCCGTTAATAGAACACCTCGTCCATGTTGCTTAAATAAGGGAATCCCTATTTCCTGTTCGAACTTTTTTATCTGGCTGGAAACAGCAGGTTGACTGATTCGCATCAATTCAGCTGCTTTAGTGAAACTACCAGTAATAGCTACTTGGTAAAACAGCCTAAGTCCATGGATATTCATTTTATCACTCCGACTTATAAATAAAAATTATAGGTATGTAAAAATAATATATTATATTTATGATTTATTTTATCATAAACTATACTTATAAGAATGATAAAAAAGATAGATAAAGGAGATATAATCATGGGTAATGACTTAATATGGAGTGAAATGGATGAGTATTTCATTGATAAACTAATCCCATTTGATTCAACTCTACAACATGTATTAAGGACAAATAAAGAGGCTACCATACCAGAAATTGATGTGTCACCAACACAAGGAAAGCTGTTGTATTTATTAGCTAAAATTTCGGGAGCAAGGAATGTATTAGAAATCGGTACCCTTGGTGGTTACAGCAGTATATGGCTTGCACGTGCGCTACCTGAAACAGGAAAAGTATACACACTTGAAGTTGAACAAGAGCATGCAAAAATAGCTGAGCAGAATATTCGACATGCAGGCTGTCAGAATAAAGTAGAAGTAATTGTAGGAAAGGCACTTGATACTTTGCCTGACTTAAAAGAAAAAGGAGTAACCCCATTTGACTTAATCTTTATCGATGCAGATAAACCCAATAATCCACATTATTTAAAATGGGCATTAAAATTGGCTAAGTCAGGGGCCCTCATTATTGCTGATAATGTAGTACGAAACGGAGAAGTAATTGACGAAAAAAGTAAAGATGAACGAGTGCAGGGAATACGCCAATTTATGGATTTATTGGCAAACGAACCTCGAATCGAGTCTACAGCTATTCAAACAGTTGGTACTAAAGGGTATGACGGTTTTGTGATTAGCGTTGTAAAATAAACTCATATTAAGTGAATTTCTGATCGACATTAGAATATGAGTGGATGGCAATATTGAAGAACACTGCTAGAAAATTGATCAACTTTTTTCACAAGAATAATTTTTTAAAAATTTTAAGAGCATGTTTTACCCTTGATTAGAATAAATTAGCCTAGATCATAAACAATAAAAGAAACAAGTGAAATAACTTTTTAGATTAACTAAAGAATAAGCAAAATCCCTTCAAATTCAGAAGGGGTTTTTTAGCATTAACCTCATACCATTAAAAATCATTCCTGTTATATATATCTTTCTATTGATCAATTTATGAGATGAAGCTTGAAAGGCTACATTTTTCTTATCAAGTACCATTTTAATCCTAGTTATACGAGATAAATAACACCAACAATCTTAATGGTGTAAAATAATCCCTTTTTTTAATGGGACAAATCGTGAAGGTTTTTTTGTTATGAAGCCGAACTATGTAATAAAATGCATGTAAGAATATCTAACAGTGTTGTTGTAAGCAAATAGTTCTTCCAGTTAAATTGAGGTGGTAGGATATTATATGATGATGAGGTGTTTGTATTGGTTAGTGCTATTAAAATAGAACAATTAAAAACAGTTGGAGAACATCTTGATGAGCTTTCAGAACTTCTGATACAAGTAGTAGAAGATGGTGCATCTATTGGCTTTTTACCACCATTGAAACTTTCAGAGGCTAAAAAATATTGGGAAAACGTATTAAACCCTGAAATAATTCTATTTGTCGCTAAAATAAGCAATCAGATAGTCGGAAGTGTACAAGTACATTTATGTACGAAGCAGAACGGTGGTCACAGAGCCGATATCGCAAAATTAATGACACACCCTCATTATCGACGAAATGGTATTAGTAAATCACTAATGCAGAAGGCTGAGGAAAGAGCAAAGCAGGAGGACAGGTCATTATTAGTTCTCGATACAAGAGAGGGAGATCCTTCTAACCACCTGTATCTTTCAATAGGTTTTATTCGTGCTGGACGGATTCCCAACTATGTGAAATCGACAAATGGTGAATCACAGGCAACTATTATCTATTACAAAAGCCTCTGTTAACCTGATTGGGAATCCGAGTTTAATCACTTATTCTCTATCTTTCACGATCAACACATAGTTGGAATGATTTGGATTGCCAAGAGAATGTAAGTAGTTGAATAAGAGGAGGATGGTCTCGTTGGAGAGAAGAGCATTACTGGTATCTCCATTACCAGAATATGAACAAGAAATTGGCCGATGGATATGGTGTTTAGAAGATGTTCGCCGTACTCTTATAACAGAAATAACTGGAATCAGCCAAAGTGTACTCGATACAAAAATGGATGAAAGACAAACCATTGGCTCGCTGTTATATCACATTGCATTGATCGAGGCGGATTGGTTATATGTTGAAGTCCTTGGTGCTGAATGGGATCCCGAAATACGCTCGTTGTTTCCGTTAGAAGACCGTACTGAAGACGGCTCAATGACTCACATTGAGGGTCAAAGTTTAGAAGAACATTTTTACCGACTTAATAAGGTGCGTGAAGTATTTCTTTCCCACTTTCGTTCAATGGACCTAACGGATTGGCGTAAACCGAGGGTACTTGAACATTATGACGTTACACCTGAGTGGGTTGTATACCATTTGATTGAACATGAATCACATCATAGGGGTCAAATTTTCCAATTGCTTAGGAAGTATAAAAATTTATTATAAAAGCGATAAAATAGCATATAATTCGGGAATCCATTTTAATCAAGCCTTGATTATAATGGATTCTTTTACCTATCGTTAACATTTGAGCATTATTTGACTTTACGTGCAGGGGGAGCATGTAGAAACATTAAGTAAATTTGCTTTAGGGGTGGTGTGGGGAATTCCTGCAACAGTGGTTATGTTGGTGATTATTGGAATATCTCTACATCATTCTCTACATCTTTTTGTTTCGTTAGGTTTAGGGATGGGAGGATGGCTTATATTTTTATTTGCTCAATCCATGATCGTAAAACTTTTTGTTTAAATGATACTAAAATAATGGATTAGAAAATGTTTACGAATAATAAAGTTGATTCATTTATTATCAAGTCGTTTAAAAGATAATAAAGTTCTTTAATATGAAGCCGATACTTGAATATAGTGTCGGCTTTTTTAAACATTGATTATAATAATTGTATAGAAAATTCGGCAATCGAATCTTCAATAAACGGGCAATTTTATTCAAGATGAATCAGAATAAAACACCATAATATTCTTGCAAGAGTTTTTGCTATGAAAGAAGTGTCAAAAACATTAATTCAAGACTAGGAGAGGGCAATGTTAGCTAACTTAAATGACTACTTAAAAGATTTAATGGTGTATATTCCTGAAGGAGAAACTCGCCTACGAGATTTTCGAAACGAGCAAAAATGGATTAGTTCAAACTATAAATTTGGAATGCCGGGTATTAGAAAAAATTTAAAGGAAGTTATTTGGAATGTTGAGATAGAGCCATTTTATCTTGCCAAATATACGGTGACAGAAGAATTCTATGAGATTATTATGGGAAAGAAATCTGTAACAACGACTGAGGCTCGAAAACCTGTTGTTAATATTTCATGGATAGATGCAGTGAATTTTTGTAATTTACTGTCTGATGCGCTGGGCTATGACAAGTTTTATGATTTTGATAATGAAAGTAAAGAAGTTGTTTGCAATTATGGTACTAATGGTTTTCGTTTACCGACAGATGCTGAATGGCAATATGCATGTAAGGCAAAATCAAGAGGATATCGGTATGGTGAAATTGATGAAATTGCTTGGTATAAAGATAATTCTAACGAACGAGTACACAAAGTTGGTGAGAAAATGCCTAATGAATGGGGCTTGTATGATATGGTTGGGAATGTTTGGGAGTGGTGTTGGGACTTATACGATGAAGAGACCTTTGGTACTTACAGAATAATTCGCGGAGGAAGTTGGGCGGAAGAAGAACGTGGATGTGGAGCTACTTGTCGCCGTAAGAGTATGCCTGATTTTTATATAGATGATATCGGATTTAGAATTGCTAGATCAATCATTTGATTTCTGAATTAATATATATAATTAAAATTAAGGACTCCATTTGGAGCTTTGTGTGTCAGTTTGTTTTATGCTAAAGTATCCTTAATTAAAGGAAAAAACGTGCTAGAGGTGATGTAAAGTGTTAGAACGCTCTATGGAGAATGTTTGGGAATTAAGAGGAAGAAAGGAAGTGTTGTAAAGGAGAGCTTTTACTTTATTAGTAGCTCTTCTCAAAAAAAAAGAAAAGAGGACTATTACAATGAACAAATATCAAAGTATAAGCAGTGATGGATTTAAACTGAATTATTGTATAAAGGGAACCGGAAGACCCATATTGGTGGTAGGCAGCAGCGTGTATTATCCTCACCTATTCTCGGAAGATTTATATGAAACATTCCAGTTTATTTTCCTTGATCATAGAGGATTTGTGAAGCCGCCCCGGGTTCTGGAGTCAGAAGATTATACATTGGACAAAGTGTTAGATGACATAGAAATAGCAAGGCAAACTCTTTGCTTAACAGATTTTATTATATTGGGGCACTCAGGACACGCTTTCATGGCTTTGGAATATGCAAGAAAATATCCTGAACATGTTCAAAAAGTTGTCTTGTTAAATTCAGCACCTACAAATAGTCAGAAAAGGCAGCGTCAAAGCTTTGCATTTTTTAATGAGACTGCAAGCCCAGAAAGAAAGAGGCAGTTTGAAAAGGATATTGCTCTATTAGAAAGTGACATCCAGAAAGACCCTGAGCGGCGATTTGTCCACATGTGTATTCGTATGGGGGCGCAAAGTTTTTATGACTATACATTTGATGCAGCTTACATGTGGGAAGGCGTATATACGAATATGCCAATCATAGATTATCTGTGGGGAGAGGCGTTCGGAGAACTAAATCTTATACAGTCCCTGAACACTTTCAATAAACCAGTATTTATTGGTTTAGGAAGATATGATTATTTGGTAGCGCCTGTTTCACTTTGGGATGCTATTGATGACACGAATAAAAACGTGAAAAAAGTGATTTTTGAACATAGTGGGCATAATCCGATGTTTGAAGAACCTCAATCCTTTGACAGAGAACTAATCAAGTGGATTTGTGAGGGCAAATAAAGATTTCATCTATGATTACGAAAAAACACTAAGTAGATTTTTCTTAGTGTTTTTTTATGTTGATGGATGTTCCCTTTTGTTAGGTTAATCATGTTGTTTAGAAAACGAAAATCGTAATCGTCGCTGGTACAGATTTTAATTGCTTAATTAATTGCCATTTTTTCTGTAAAAATAGTGGCGTTGGTTTTTTCTATGCAACTTGCAGAGTAAAGAAAGAGCCAGTTTCCAGCAGCTTTAAAGCAGCAGGAAACTGGCTCTTTTCTCGGGACTTTTGGAATCAATCGATTGTCGTTAAGGTCTAAAATGCCCAGTCTCCATTACGGAAGATAGGAACAATGGTGCCATCCTGTTTGATGCCGTCAATATCCATCTTGTTAGAACCAATCATGAAGTCAACGTGAACAATGGAAGTATTCATACCATGTTCTAATAATTCTTCTTGACTCATTTTCGTACCACCTTGAATGGTAGTAGGGTAAGCTGCACCGATTGCTAAGTGATTGGATGCATTCTCATCAAATAGAGTCGTAAAGAAGGTAATGCCAGATTGAGAAATGGGAGATGGGTCTGGAACGAGAGCAACTTCACCCAAGCCAGTTCCGCCTTCGTTGTCAAAAACCAATTTCTTAATGGTTTCATCCCCTTTTTCAGCAGAAATATCTACAATTTTTCCATCTTTAAAGTGCACTTCAATGCCTTCAATTAATGTACCAGCATAGCTTAGTGGTTTTGTGCTACGTACAACACCTTCCATGCGATGTGTATCAGGTGCCGTGTAGACTTCTTCTGTAGGCATGTTGGCTATAAATTCATCCCCTTTTGGATTACTACTTTCTGCACTTGCCCAAATATGGTTCTTTGGTAAGCCTAAAGTTAAATCCGTACCAGGTGCTGTGTAGTGCAAAGCATCAAATTGGATTTCATTTAATTTCGCTGCTTTTTCATTCAACGTTTTTTTATGTTCATCCCAGGCAGCAATTGGGTCATCCGAATAGACACGACAAGTTTTAAAGATTTGATCCCATAAGGCATCGACTTGTTCTTCGGAAGTGTTCATGTCAGGGAACACTTGTGCAGCCCAACCAGCGCCAGCTGCAGCGGCAACGGTCCATTTCAAATCATCATTTTGCGTTGCAATACGTTGGGCATGGAACGCCTTTCCAGCAACATTTTGATAGGCAGCAATTTTAGCAGGATCGACTTCATTCAATAAGCCTGGATCACTTGATACAATAGAAAGACGACTTACGCGATGATTTAATACATGGTCTTCGGATTCTTGAATTTCGTATTCAGGAATGTCGGTCAACACTTCGACAGGTTGATGTAAGTAATGTTGTTTACTAATTTCATCGTCTGACCATTTGACGATGACCTTTTCAGCACCTAATGCATAAGCCTCTTTGGTGATTAAACGGGCTAAAGGAGCTTGATCAACGGTAATGGTCATTTTTACCCAATCACCAGGTTGAACATTAATGCCTTTTGCCACTAAAAGTTGTGCATATTTTTGTAAGTTTTCATTAAAATTTGCTAGGACCATTTTCTTTACCCCCAATAGTTTATTCCTATCAACCATACTAGCACAGATATACATAATTTTCTGCAGGTAAGTGAGGTAAAACGCAGTAAGTAATCGAGCGGAAATTGTAGCACGGCGTGGCTCACGTGGTAGCGATTGACCCTTTTTTTTCCATAGATGCTGGTCTTTTTAATATTCTTTTGCTAATAATAAGATAAAGAATTGAAAAGAAAGAAGGCATTAATTTGTTCAGAAAATGGGAATTTCTCCTCTTATTAGTCGTCATCATTGTAAGTGCTTGTGCGCCAAGTCAGTCTAAGAATCAGGCTCCAGCTGAAAAGACTATTCCGGTAACAGGGGTGCTTCCAAAAATTGATCATATCGTTATTGTTGTCGAAGAAAATCGGTCACAAAAAGCGATTGAAGGGAATCCGTCTGCTCCCTATATCAACTCACTAATGAAGCAGGGAGCAAATTTAACGAACTTCCATGCTATTGAACACCCAAGTCAGCCTAACTATTTGGACTTGTTCTCCGGGTCAAACCAAGGTGTGACAAATGATAAAGTTCCAAAAACGAAATTTTCTACAGATAATTTGGCCAGTGAGTTGATTGCTAAAAATTATTCATTTGTTGGCTATTCAGAAGATCAGCCTTCCACTGGCTATAATGGGGCATCAACTGGTCCCGGAGGTTATGCCCGTAAGCATAATCCTTGGGTAAACTTCACAAATGTACCAAAAGAAGTAAATCAGCCATTGACGAACTTTCCAAAGGATTTTACCAAACTGCCGACGGTTTCATTTGTTATACCGAATCTTCGGAATGACATGCATGATGGAACGATAAAGGAAGCAGACGATTGGCTGAAGGAAAAGATCAATCCTTATGTCCAATGGGCGAAAAATCATAACAGTTTATTGATTGTGACCTGGGACGAGGACGATTATTCACAAGACAACAAAATCGCGACCTTTTTTGTCGGACCAATGGTAAAGACAGGCCAATTTGATGAAAAGTTAAATCACTATAACCTTTTAAGAACCATCGAGGATCTATACAGTTTAGCTCATGCGGGGGAAAGTAAGACGGTCGAACCCATTATGAAAATATGGAAATAACACAAAAAAGTGCTTTTAAAAGAAGCACTTTTTTGCATTTAGATATCTGTAGAGTTCGTAATCCAGAGAATCTACGGCCAGCAATGGCAATGATTACTGGTAAAATTAATTCCATATGAATAGATAATCGTTCTATACGAGCTCTCAATCCTAAAATAAATTGAACAATTCTTCTTCCCCATCCATCTAATAAGCACAGAGAAAGGAGGGAAATATGTGAAAGCAATGGTTTTGAATGCTGGAAAAACAATAAATGGAAAAAATGATTATGTCTCTTTAGCTAAGCAAGGTGATAAAGAAGCATTTATATACTTAATCCAAGAGAACAAAACAAATTTATATCGCGTGGCCAAAGCCATGCTAAAACATGAAGCAGATGTCGAAGATGCTATGCAGATGACGATTATGAAAGCCTACGAACAAATTAAACGACTCAAGAAAGATAGGTATTTTAAAACATGGTTAATTCGCATCCTTATTAATCAATGTAATGATACATTAAGGGCCAAAAAGAAAGTCATATCACTTGAAAATGTATCTAAAGAAGTAGGCATTCATGAAGACTCTTATCAAGATATGGATATTCAAGCAGCTATATATTCTTTGAAGGATGAACTCAAATCCGTTACGGTTCTATTTTATTATGAAGATTTGACAACAAAAGATATTGCTAGGCTGCTAAAAATCCCTGAAGGAACAGTAAGATCGAGACTTTCAACAGCCAGAGTATTGCTGCAAAAACGTTTAAAATTTAGCGAGGGAGAAAAGGAGTGAACCCTGAATATGAGCAACGAATTTGATGAACAAATAAAAGAATGTCTCTTAAAGGAACGAGTGATGATTCCAAGCGGTACTGAAGGGAAAATCCTTACGACTTTAGAAAGTTTGCCTAAAAAAAAGAAAAGGAATCCAGGTAGACTTGTTGCTGCCTCGATTCTGGCGGTTGGAGCAGCCGTATTTCTGACAATCAACATTCAGACATTGGCCGATAATATTCCGATTCTTAATTCAATCCAAAAGCATTTCCAATTGGATAATGGGTATGAAAAAGTGATGGAGGAGTCTACCCTTTCTAAAGAAAGTAATGGCACAAATATCACCATTACAAACACTGTTTTTGATGGGGTTGAATTGTTAGTTTCCTATAAAGTGGAAGGCAAAACGGCATTTGTTACGAAACCAACTCTATTTTCAGATAGCACCTCTATTAATGGTGAAAGTGAAGGATTGGTAGAAGCGAGAGATGAATACGGGGAATTCCAGGATAAAGCTCATAAAATTTATGAGGGTGTCACCCGTTTTACAGTTACGTCGGGAAGCCTTGATCGGAAAGTCAGAAACGAGAAGAAACCGGAAACCATTGATGTTGCTAAACTTCCCGATCAATTTACCCTTCAGTTACATATCGACAAACTGGGGGGGCCAGATGGGGACATTTTTGGTAAATGGGCATTTGATCTGCCAATTGTAACGCAAAAAGCAAAGGACTTTGTAAAGGAAGTAACAATAAATAAGGATTTATCATCTCTTTTCCCGAATACAGAACTAGAAAAAGTGGTTGTGACCCCAATGAGGATCTATTTACAAGGTATAGTAGATGAGAAATATTCCAATCTTGATTATATTGTTGTGGATAATGACGGAGAAACAAGGAAATGGCTTGGTGGGCAAGCAAGAGAATATACTACTGGTAAGATGGCTAGCCAAAGTTATTTCGAAAATGCCGGAGGCGTACCAAAATCGATTACGGTCATTCCATATAGGCTAGATAAATTACACAGTGGTTTTGTCATGAAATCAGGTGTTCGGTTAAACAAAGAAGGGACAACGACTGTTCCTTTGAATCAAGATAAAAACCTAACGATTACAAAAGTATTCGAGAAAGATGGTAAAACCTATCTATACTATATTTCAGATTATCCTGTTAATGATTATTTGCCCATTCTATTAGTAGACGAAGATGGTATGATGCATAATAGGGTTTTAAACGAAAGCATTAAGTCGCCGAAAGGAAAGGAATCAGTGTTAGTTTTTAACGAAAGTCTTTTGAACAAGGAGCTCAATGTGTTTAATCCTAACACTGTTTACTATGACCAGGCATTTACTATAGAAATTAAATAATAAACTAAAAAGGTCAGTCCCCCGTTGCGTTAAAGTCGCGGGGGACTGACTCTTTTTCACGGATTAATACAACGAAATGGTAAATATTCCAAAAAGGAGTTGTGTTAGGATAAAATGTACATCGATGAATTGGAAAGTGAACCGTGGGTTGATAGCAATGGATCTTTAGATAGATAAATAATTTTTTAGTTCATTATTATGCAACGTTTCCACTTTCTCATTCGACTTAATGATGAAAAGGAGGGGAAATGCAACAATGGAAATAGCAAAATTAGTAGAAAAGGCGAAGAAGGGTAATGATGAAGCATTTGAACAACTGATTAGTTCTGTTCGCTCTAAATTGTATAGGACTGCCTATTCATACGTTAGAAATGAACAAGATGCTCTTGATATTTATCAAGAAACGATTTACAAAGCCTACATTTCACTAAAAAAATTAAAAAAGGCGGAGAGTTTTCAAAGTTGGATTACAAGGATACTAGTTTTCAAGTGTATTGATTTTGTTCGAAAAGAATCGCGGCATTTTACTACAGATAATGAGGAGATATTTGCTGAATTAATTTCTAAAGAAAGCGTTGATTACATAGCCCATTCAATAGATTTATCCAAAGCCTTAAAATATTTGGATCCAAAATACAAGACAATTATTTTATTGAGGTATTATCACGATTTTTCCATTAAGGAAATTGCCGCCATTATGAATTACCCGGAAGGAACAGTAAAATCACACTTACATCGAGTGCAAAAAGAATTAAGGCCAATTTTAAAGGAGGGCTATATTTATGAATAAAGAATACTTTAATCAATCTATCGATAAAATTGAAGTACCTCTTGAGAAATTAATAGCGAGAGAGAAGACAGCTATGTCCTATGCCAAGAAAAGGCATAAGGTTGGCAGAACAACGAAGCACTCGATTCTAATAGCATGCGGTTTATGTATTACCTTATTCGGCTCTGGATTTGTTTCATCGGGAATGGCTGCAGCGTTATCAAATATACCACTCATCGGGCCGATTTATGCTGAGTTCAGTGATATTGCATCTGACAAAATAAAGCGGGACAAACTTGCGACAGTGATTGAAAAACAGGATAGTCATAATGGCCTAACAATGACAGTGAAAGAAGCCGCTTACGATGGCGGCCGGTTAATCGTAACGGTTGTGTATACAGGAGAGAAAGAACTTTCACTCAAGGAAGGAAATGTCGGCTTTAATTATGTAACGATTAATGGACAACCATTTAAATCAGCGATCGGCTCAACTGGACAGGATTCCATTAACTCAAAAACGATTATTGAGCATCACCAATTCACGCTTGCTAATTACGATGAATACGGCGACAAAATTGAGATAGCTGTCCATGGGGAAGATTTGTTTGGCCATAAAGGTAAATGGAAGGTGGACTTCCCACTTGAAAAAGTAAAAGGTGATATGCACGAGTTCTATCCCGGTGTGAAAACTGAAAAGGGTAACGGAGTTTATACGTTAACAGCTGACAAAGTAACATTTACACCTCTTTCAACAAGAATAGACGTAACGGTCGATTACCCCACTGAATTGGACGAAAACGATACATGGAAATGGTTTGAATTCTCTGTAGTTGATAATCATGGCCGCGTATATGATCGACTAAAACTGCAAACAGGCATGGCTGGAAACTACGGCCACCATATGGTTCTGACATTGCCTCCAATGGATACGATACCAGAATCACTCACACTCAAGCCAGCAGATATAAACAATGAAGGGTTTAATGAAGAAATAAAGGAATTAGAACTTGTCGTTCCTTTGGATAAAAAGAAATAAAGGTAATTAGAATCAGTTTTCATATTTGAGCAAATGGTTGAGAGCATGGTGTGGAGAACTTCAGTATTGAAGGAACACAGAAAATGTTTCCTATTATCTTTCTTATAAGAATTAATGAAAAATTATCAGGACGTAAACAAGTAACAAACCAGTCCAAAAAACTAATCAAACGTTTGATTAAAACGCTGGAAGCGTTGGTATGACTGGCATGGAAAAACTAAACAAACGTTTGATTAAAACGTTGGAAGCCTTGGTATGTCTGGCATACCAAA
>NZ_DALZYO010000017.1:35045-45529 GCF_031988165.1 Neobacillus sp. | reverse complement strand
CGTTGGAAGCCTTGGTATGACTGGGATGCCAAAACTAACCAAACGATTGATTAAATCGTTGGAAGCCTTGGTATATATGGTTTGCTAAAACTAACCAAACGTTTGATTAAAACGCTGGAAGCGTTGGTATGTCTGGTTTGCTAAAACTAAACAAACGATTGATTAAATCGTTGGAATCATTGGTATATATGGTTTGCTAAAACTAACCAAACGTTTGATTAAAACGCTGTAACCCTTGGTACGACTGGGATGCCAAAACTAATCAAACGTTTGATTAAAACGTTGGAAGCGTTGGTATGTCTGGCATGCCAAAACTAAACAAACGATTGATTAAATCTTTGGAGCCTTTGAAATGTCTGGTTTGCCAAAACTAACCAAACGTTTGATTAAAACGTTGGAAGAGTTGGTATGTATGGCTTGCTAAAACTAACCAAACGTTTGATTAAAACGCTAGAAGCCTTGGTATGACCCTTAAACTCTTTTATTGAGTATCTGATTTTGATAGGAATCCTCTAATATTTTCCTCTATTAATAGGGGAAGGATAATTCGAACGGTTGTGCCTTTTTGAGGCGCGCTTTTTACATTAATGGAGCCTTCGTGTAGATGTACTAATTGTTTAGTGATGGCCATTCCGAGTCCAGTTCCACTGCCGGAGTCGCTTGTATTTGTACCTCGATAGTAGCGATGAAAGAGTTTGTTGAGTGTTTCATTGTCCATGCCAATGCCATCATCTTCAATGGTAATCATCATAAGATGTTGTTCAATAGATGAAATTGATACCGTAATCACCGTACCAGAAGGATTATATTTGATGGCATTCGCTAGCAGGTTATCAATAATCCGTTGAAACCATTTGGGATCAATCGATGCGAAAATAGTTCCATTATGCGGCTGGAAGATGAATTCCTTCTCATTATTAGTTGGATCATTGATAGAATGAATAATAGTTCGACGGATAAATTCATTCATATCTACCTGTTCTTTTGCCATTGGTAAAGCTTGATTTTTTAAGCGATACGTTAAGGTTAAGTCCTCTAGTAAGTCCATCATATAGGTTGACTTTTCTGTTATGATTCCAGCGAATTCCCTTGTCTCTACCTCTGTCCAGGAATAATTTTCGGATTCAAGCATTTGCGCATAACCGGAAATGGAGGAAAGCGGCGTTTTTAAGTCATGGGAAAGACCACTAATCCATTCTTCACGGGTTTGTTTCATTTTCCGCCGTTGTGCTTCGTTTTGTTTTAGTATCTCTGTTAATTGTGAAAGGGTTGCAATAAGATCCTTGTACAAACGATACTTCCTTTTGAGTTTTCCCTTTTTATTTAACATCATTGGACGTTGATGGAGATCATGCGGCTGCTCAAATAAACCACTGCCAAGATTTTGAATCCATTTCATCATCATAATCAGTGGAACCCCGAATTTACGTGCATACCAAAATGTACCTATCAACAATAGCAGAAATAATGCAACAGGAATGACGACGAAACCTTTACTCATTGTTTTAAACAAGCTTACTTCAAGATTTGGGGTTGAACTTAAATCATGTAGGCCAACAATGATTGTTTGTTCTGACTTTGGATCAAAGTAAGCGGCATTGGAGTCTTGCTTTTTCTTTGATAAGCTGTGAAGTTCCTGAATTGAGTACGTAATGGGTTCCTTATGTGTACCGTATTGATCTACTACCTTTCCAGTTGAATCAATCAATTGAGCCCAGCCATTTTCTTCTTTCATTTGTTGAAGAGTGGCACCGGTAAGATGAAGCTGTGGATTTTTCCAATCAATATTTGCCTTTATTTCGTTTAAAAGACTTGTCTCCGCAATCTTTCTTCCGAATAAAATCAAGTACGGCTGCGGATAAGTTTTTTTTAACAGCCAATGCGTGTATTCCACAGAAGTAGAGCTATCTTGCAGCAGTAAAGAGGCCAGTTCACTTTGTGTAAAATGGGCGGGAACTTTTTCAGGAGCATGGTAAGACCCGATGACCTTCCCTTTTTGAGTTAGGACAAGGAGCCAGCCGTTTTGGTTCGCCGCCAGATGTTTTAATTCATCATCGAAAGTTGCTTTATTTCCATTTATCGTAATCCTATGAGAAAAAAAAGAGTCATTTGCCTTGGATAGATCCTGGGTAACCTCATTATTCATAATCGAAAAGCCAATGATTCCCCAAATGAAGATTAATAGAAAGAAAAATAGGATGAAAACAAGGATTAACTGGATAAAAAATTGAACTATAAAACGTTTATGGATGTTCATGGCTGCCACCATCAGGTACAAATTTATAGCCAAGCCCTCTTACGGTAATAATATGACGTGGCTTACTAGGATTGTCCTCGATTTTTTCCCTAAGCTTTCTAATGTGTACCATAACGGTATTATCCTCACCTAGAAATTCTTCGCCCCACACTTTTTCATAAAGCTGGTTTTTACTAAATAGCCGATTTGGATGTTTACAGAAGAACAGAAGGAGCTGATAGACCTGTGCTGGTAATTCTACTGTCCTTCCTTTTACGGTCACATCTCCAGAGAGTGTGTTTACATGGAGGGGGCCAAATTGGTAAAACGTTTTAGACGTATTTGTGATTTTTCCAGTGTGACGACGTAAATGCGCTTTAATCCTTGCAACGACTTCAAGGGGATTGAAGGGTTTTGTGATATAATCATCTGCGCCTAATGCAAAGCCCGAAAGTTTATCTAAATCTGTTGACCGAGCTGTCAGAAAGAATATAGGGGCATCGGTCGTTTCCCTAATGAGAGGGCAAATTTCAAAACCGCTGCGGTTGGGAAGCATCACATCCAAAAGGATTAAGTCATATCGTTTGGTTTGACATAAGGCAAGAGCCTCCTCAGCTGTACCTGCAGTATCAATAAAGTTAAATGCTTCTTTTTTTAGAATCGTGGTTAACATATGTAAAATGGCTTTCTCATCATCGACAATTAATAATTGTGGCTCGTGCATAAAGAAACTCCTATCCTATTTCAATCTATAAATTATCATATCACTCAGTTGTAAAAATTCTAGGAATTAAGGAGAAATTAAGGTGGATTTTTGAGTGGCTTAAGGAAGGAAACCTATAATATTGGTAAATAGATAAAAGGGATTAATAGTAGAATGAATGTGGAAAGGGGAATTCAAATATGTATGTAATCGGTAAAAGGGAATTTATGAGCTTATTCAAAGGGGTTAAATCATGTATAGTCATTGCGATTTTATTGTTAACCTCCTATTATTCAGCCAAGTTTGCTAATATATTTGCGACGGGGATCGAGCTTTCAGCAAAGGAAGTTGAAAATATTCACACGGTTGGTCTTTTGGGATTGTTGTTATTCCTCGGCCAATTATTTATAGCAGGACTTTCCCATGATACAATTAACCAAGAGACACACGAACGTACAATGCGATTTTTAGTAACAAGAACGTCAAGAACCTCCATTTTACTAGGAAAGTTTTTCGGTATTTGGTTGTTTTGGTTTATTTGTTTGACGGTTTCCTTCTTGCTTATCAGTATTTTTGCACAGAAGATCGATCTTTTCATTTTTTCTCAGACTATAAGTTTAGTAACCTTACAAATTTCCTTCACTATCTTACTTTCTGTCCTAATCCCTAAGCCTGGGTTTACCATGTTTTTGGGGATTGTGTTTGGATTGGCTTTTCCAATTTTGGGATTATGGGTTGTGTTTACATCGAACCTTTGGGTAAGCTGGACGAAGTTTTTAACCCCCTTTTATTATTTGGAACGAGATGACTTTACTTTTTTAGTGATTTTTATACTATCAGGTATCATGCTCTTTTTCGCCAATTTTATTTTTAAAAGGAGGGAATGCTGATGATTGCCATCGAAACAAAACAGCTGAAGAAATCGTATGGATCAGTGCCAATCGTAAAAGGAATTGATCTTTTCGTAGAAAAAGGAGAAATCTTTGGATTCTTAGGTCGTAACGGAGCTGGTAAATCTACCTTTATTAACATGTTAACCGGCATAATTCAACCAAGCTTTGGTACATACTCACTGTTAGGTGTAAAAGGTCCCAATGATCAAGTAAAGAAACGAGTTGGGGTAATGCCTGATTACTCCACTTTATATGGCTCTTTAACCTCAATCGAGCATTTAAAATATCTTTCAGCTTTGTCAGGACAGCCGGCTGGAATAGAATGGTGTTTGGAAGTACTAAAGTTAGTGGGCCTGGAATCACATGCCCGAAAAAAAGTGGCTAAATTTTCATTTGGAATGAAAAAGAAATTAGGGATTGCACTAGCCATTATCCATGATCCTGAGCTCCTTTTCCTTGATGAACCTACTTCCGGTTTAGATGCAGAATCTGCGATTCAAATCCATAAGCTGATCCGCGGGCTGCAAAAAAGAGGGAAGACCATATTCATGACATCCCATAATCTGGCTGAAGTAGAGAAGCTGTGTACCCGAATTGCGATTATGAAAGAAGGACGGATAGTCAATAGCGGCACAATGGATGAACTTAGAGCCTTATATCGGTCGACCATCAAGGTTAAGATCAAGCATTCTCCAGTACCGAACTCGGAACAGTTGAACTTACATCAGTGGCTCGAGTCAGCAGGAGCAGATCTAGAAATGAATGATCCCTATGTAACTATCACTGTAAAAGATGAGAAAAAAATTGCTGAAATAATTCGAGCTATTCAGCAGTGTAGGGCAGATGTCCTGCGTGTTGAAGTGGAAGAGCCATCGCTTGAAGACATATTTCTAGATGAATAACTTCGATGTCTAACAAAACAGTACGTCATCGAAATACAGAAGGAGATTTTTATGTATCATCAAATGAAAGGACCTCAAAAACGATTATCTAAGGATGCGGTGAAGGTATGGATTATAAGTGAAACGATTATGAATGTAATTGGATTCCTCATCCTTGGTATTTTACTCTATCTAGACTTTCGTTTTTCATGGAAAGAATGGATTGGCTGGATTATAAAGGGACTGCTCCTAATCACTGTGTTAGGTGCAGTCTGGTCATGGATTAATCCGTTTTTACTTTATAAAAACTGGCGCTATGATGTCGATGAAGAGTTTTTGCAATTAAAAGCAGGTGTAATAAATGAAAGGCATCAACTTGTCCCAATGACCAAAATACAATCAGTAGCAACCAAACAAGGGCCGTTGCTCAGAAAATATGGCCTCTGCTCTGTTTCCGTTGAAACGATGGGCTCCTCTCACACCATACCTGCACTGCCGAAGGAGATTGCCATTGAGTTAAGGAACCAAATTGCTCATTATGCAAAAATTAAGGAAGTGGAGTCATGACAAAAGTAAAACGATACCATCCACTTCTCATACTCTTTGATCTATGGCAGCTACTAAAGAACATTTTTTTCATTTTTATTTTTTTGTTTGTGATCAAGACAGGTTCACAATCACCCTTCATTACATATGGCAGGCTCCTTTTTTTTATTGTTTGTGGAGTATCGTTTATTTACATTATTTTAAAATGGTTCACCCATAAATATGGGCTTGATGATCGGTGCTTTTATCTTTACAAAGGAATTTTCAGCAAATCGGAGCGGACTATTCCATTTTCAAAAATTCAAAATGTTAATAGTCATACCTCTCTATTTCATCGGATGTTTAATGTAACTTCCATCAGCTTTGAAACAGGAATGACAGGTGAAGAAGCCGCTGTTAAATACGAAGTAGTTTCCAAAAAAGAAGCAGAGCGAATGGAAGAATATATAGCAAGTGCCGTACGCGAAAATGCTATGAATCTGAATCCATCGGAAATGGCTGTGGGAAAGGAAGATTCCAACCGAACCATTCATTTTAAGCCAATGAAAAAGGAACTCTTAAAAGCCAGCTTTACTTCTTTAAGCTTTCTCCTCTTTATCCCTTTACTGCTTTCTTTTTATTCCAAAGTGGATGATATCTTTCATGTGGTGGATCAAACAAAGGGGATTTTTTTCGCTATCATTGGTTCTTGGTGGGTTGTTACAACCATCGTAATTGTTCTCATCATTGCTTCCGTTGGTTTCGGAATCGCGCGGACATTTTTAAAATATGGAAAATATGAAATTTCCTCCGACCAAGACCGCATTTACATTACAAAAGGTGTCCTCGATGAAACGGCCTTTTCTATAGCAAAAGAAAAAGTGCAAGCAATTGAAATAAAACAGTCCATTCTGAAAAGATTGCTTGGCTTTGCTGAAGTGAAGCTGACTAGTGCTGGCAGCTTAAGTTTAGGGGAAGAGACACTTGAAATTAATTCACTCTATCCTTTCCTTCCGGTCGGGCGTGCCTATGATATGGTATCGGAAATTTTACCTGCTTATGAAATTACACAAAAGATGAAGCGGCTTCCTAAAAAATCCTTATGGGTCCGCGTGTTTAGCCCGAGTTGGATATGGATGATAGCATCGGCTGCTCTGTTTTATTTTAAGCCAGCTGTTCTAGGAATAGAGCAAGCATGGTGGATTATATCGGCTGCTTTGTTATTGGTGATCATTGCAGCAAGATGGTTAGATTTCTTACATACCCGATATATTTTGAATGATCGTTTTATTCAACTCAAAACAGGCACTCTGACTACGTCTTTATTTGTTTCCAAACGAGATAAAGTAATTGAAGTAAAAGTAACCCGGAATATTTTTCAAAAGTGGATAGGCCTTGCCTCAATAGGGACGATTAATCGAGCAAAACCGATACAGCATAATGGGATTGAGAATGTGCCAGTTGAATTTGCTGAATCGTTTTACAAGTGGTATATGGGGCGTGGAAAGGAAATTGAAATTGAATAAAAATGGTAACTTATTCCAATGTATCCAAATCTACCAGCTTGATGAACTGTATCGCATAATTGAATAACCATGAGAACAGAAATCTTTAACTAATAATCAAGGAATTTTCAATTAAGTAATCATACCTGTATAATGTAATCAACCTGATTAGAAGGAGAACCCTCTATGCGTTATTTAATTATCTTGATTATTGCTATTCCTGTAGCAGAAATAGGGTTACTACTTTTTTCTGGAAAAACAATTGGGGTTTGGCCAACATTACTCCTCATTATTTTAACTGGCGTAATGGGAGCGTATTTAGCGAAAAGAGAAGGCATACAAACCATTCGGAAAGCCCAGGAGCAGCTGCGAAATGGTCAAATTCCAGGTGAAGCTGTATTAGATGGAATATGTATTTTAATTGGTGGAATACTCCTGATTTTACCTGGCTTTATTACAGACATTAGCGGTTTTTTAATGCTTTTCCCCCCAACTAGACGACTATTTAAATTCCTTATGATTAGTTCTCTTCGGAAAAAGATTCAAAGAGGTAATATAAAAATAATCAAGTAAAAAAACGTCAATCTTCTTTTGGGGAGTTGACGTTTTTTTACGATACAAAGCAAGAAAACCAAATTCCATGGCAGGGAGTCGGATAGCAGCATACTACCTATAAAGTTGAGTAATGCCAATGGAGGAAAGGCTAGCTACCTGTTATCACCCTTACTAGAGAAACATATAAATTGTTGAGGAAAAAAGGAATGTTACTTTTTGACAAAATGATAATAGTTTTGCAGGGGATTAATGGATTTATGGATAATTATGTAAAAACAAATAGATTCTATAGAATTCATTCAGTGCGACCAATATGAAGATGGTAAGGAGTTTGCACAACTTGCTCCCAAGGTTCTTTACAATTTTTATACTCTGCACGTAAGGAACAAGTATATTAAGAGAATAAATTAATATTATCGTGATATGAGCACCTACAATTACTTGTAGGTGCTTATAATGTTTGAAAAAAGTAACATTCAAATAGATGGAAATATTATTCGACTAAGCCAATATTAGGGATTAAAATAAAGCTGTACATGTTTAGTACATTATTAAATTTACTTACCAGAGTCTTCATATTTGTTTTGATAAAACAATAAAAAGAGGTCCTAAATATGCTAGAAAAGATTTCAATTGGGAAAATGGCGAAACTGAATAATGTTTCGGTTCAAACCTTACATCATTATGATAAAATTGGGCTTCTATCACCAAGCTACACTGATCCAATAACAAACTATCGATATTACAGTATTAAGCAGTGCGCCAGTCTTGATTTTATTAAGTATCTAAAGTATATGGGTTTTACACTGCAAGAAATGTTGGAGTTTTTTACCAAAGAGGATGCTAAGTCAATTTCTAAGCTACTAGATGAACAAATTCATTTGATCGATCAAAAGATGAATGATCTGACGCAAATGAAAAGAACACTAGAGGTAGCATCTAAAAATTATAAAACATATATGCAAATTCAAAATATGGGCATAATTGAGCGAAATGTTCTTCCTGATAGAAAAATATATTGCTATGACGGTAAAAAAAATATTTATGAAGACCATCTAGAAACCTATGAATATATTTTAAGAGAGTTAAGGAATCAGGCACTTATTCATCAGTTTCCAACTTCGTATTTTTGCAATGTTGGCTCCATTACACGGATGGAAACGATTAAGCAGAGGAAGCTTACATCTACAGAAATTTTTATGCTTGTTGATGCTCATTTTTCCGAAATACAAGGGATTGAGATTCTTCCCGCTCAAGAATACGTAACGATTTATTGCGATCAATTTTCGAATGAGAGGGATTATGCATTTAAATTAATCGATTATATAGAGGAGCACAAACTAGAAATTGCAGGAGATTATATTTGTGAAGTTATTATTGAACTGCCTGAGTGGACACATGCTGAACGCCATATGATTATGAAGTTGCAAATTCCCGTAAAAAAAAATTCTAACAACTCTTGACCCTATTGTTACAATAGGGTTTACGATATAACTATAGAATTCTATAAACGCATATTAGCATGTGAAATACCGAGCAAACAATGGAGGGATTAATGATGCTAGAAAAAGTTCGTGTTATTCAATATGGTTGTGGAAAAATGGGTATGGTTAGCTTACGTTATCTGTATGACAAGGGTGCAGAAATTGTTGGAGCTATTGATGCAAATCCGGCTCTTATTGGTAAGGATATTGGTGAGGTAGCTGGATTGGGTGTTAAGCTAAATATCCCTGTTAGAAGTGATGCTGAGCAAGTATTCAATGAAACGGATGCAGATGTATGTATCATTATGACGAAAAGTTTAATGACAGATACGCTAGATGCTTTTGAATTAGCTGCTCGTCATGGAGTAAATGCCATTACTACTTGCGAAGAAGCCTTTTATCCATGGACAACTTCTCCTGAAATTACGAATCGTTTAGACCGATTAGCCAAAGAGCATAATTGTACGTTAACAGGATCTGGCTATCAGGATGTTTTCTGGGGCAACTTAATCACAACTTTAGCTGGTGCTACACATAATATTGTTCGCATCGAGGGTAAATCTAGCTATAATGTCGAACATTACGGAATTGCTCTCGCCGAGGTGCATGGAGCAGGCTTATCATTAGCAGAGTTTGACGAAAAAATTGCTAGCAATAATGATCTCCCATCCTTTATGAGAAATTCAAATGAATGGTTATGCTCACAATTTGGCTGGACCATTAAATCTCAGGATCAGAAATTGGTGCCAATGACACATGATACAGATTTATATTCAGAAACATTAGGGAAAACAATTCCTGCTGGTCATGCGACAGGAATGTCAGCTGTGGTAACGACTGTAACTCATCAAGGGCCGGTAATTGTAAGTGAATGTATCGGTAAGGTGTATGCTGAAGGTGAGAAGGATTGTAATGATTGGGTGATTCAAGGCGAGCCGGAAACATTAGTGAAAATCTCTAATCCGGCAACGGTAGAATTAACATGTGCAACAGTTGTTAACCGGATCCCTGATTTAATTAAAGCTGCTCCAGGCTTCTACACAACTGAAAAAATGCCGACAGCAAGCTATCGCACATATCCACTTCATTTTTATTTGAATAAATAAGAATATAGGGGCTGTCCCAAAAGTCGATGAAAATCGATTTTTGAGGACAGCCTTCATTTTTTACCAAAAAGGTACAACTAATGGATTTTTAGCTAGTTGTGCCTTTGTTCTATCTTATGAGAAAAGTCTAATCGCAAAATTTTTGATTGCCTGAGAAGAATGAAGTCGCGGTCCCAGGCCTATGGGATTTCAATATTTTTGTTCCTACTTTAAGAGGCATAAGAACCGCCCCAAAAAACTAATCAAACGTTTGATTAAAACGCTGGAAGCCTTGGTATGACTGGTATGGAAAAACTAACCAAACGTTTGATTAAATCGCTGGAAGCGTTGGTATGTCTCGTTTGCAAATACTAACCAAACGTTTGATTAAATCGCTGGAAGCGTTGTTATGTCTGGCATGCCAAAACTAATTAAACGATTGATTAAATCACTGGAAGCCTTGGTATGACTGGCATGGCAAAACTAATCAAACGTTTGATTAAAATGCTGGAAGCGTTGTTATGTCTGGCATGGCAAAACTAATCAAACGTTTGATTAAAATGCTGGAAGCGTTGTTATGTCTGGCATGCCAAAACTAATTAAACGATTGATTAAAT
>NZ_DALZYO010000017.1:0-34945 GCF_031988165.1 Neobacillus sp. | reverse complement strand
ATGCCAAAACTAATTAAACGATTGATTAAATCACTGGAAGCCTTGGTATGACTGGTATAGCAAAACTAACCAAACGTTTGATTAAATCGCTGGAAGCGTTGGTATATATGGTTTGAAAAAACTAATCAAACGTTTGATTAAATTCCTGAAGTCAATGGAATGTCTGGCATGCCAAAACTAATCAAACGTTTGATTAAAACGCTGGAAGCCTTGGTATGACTGGTATGGCAAAACTAACCAAACGTTTGATTAAATCGCTGGAAGCGTTGGTATGACTGTTTGTACATAAAGTAAAAAAGCACTGCGGACAGTTTTAAAAATATAACTGTTTGCAGTGCCTTTTTTATAAACTCTTTTCTAAACGATTGTTGCTTTTACCTGAGATTTAGGATCGAACGAACACTCACTTTTAGATTCGCTGATAAAACCTTCAGAATCGCTGATAAAGCATTCAGATTCGCTGATAAACATTTATTTTCGCTGATAAAAGTAACAAATTCGCTGATAAACAATTAAAACTCGCTGATAAGTTGCTCATGGCAAGGGCTTTTATTAAAAAAGGTAGAATTTTATCTTAAAATCCCGGAATAAATAAAAATATTAATAAAATCTGCACCACAATCTAAGGATTCAGGCAAAATAGGTAAGAATAAACAGCGTTGTTTACGAAAACAACCTTTTTATAACACAACCTAATATCTAAATGAGACCTTCACTATCTCTTCGCCAATTTTTACTTCAATGTGTTGTTCGGAATCGTTTAGCATGTCAAAACTAATGTCGTGAACAAGCACGTTTTCTTTAATTAATCCCTCAAAGCGTTCAATGATTTCTTTACTCTCTTCCGTTGCTGAAATATCGAGTGATATATACATCTCCACGGGTAAATCTAGTTTTTTTCGAGTATCTTGAATCGCTCTGATTAATTCTCTAACTTGACCTTCCTCCACTAATTGAGGAGTGAGTTTTATATCTAACATTACCTTTAACTGCTGGTCGCCCGCCATCTCAAAGCCAGTGGAAACAACATATTCGACATTGATATGCTCTTTCAGTAATGTTACCGTTTGTCCCTTAACATCTATTTCAAGCTGACCATCATTCAATAATGACTTCTTCTCATGATCTGGCATTTGATTGACATAATCTTTAACGGAATTTACCATCTTGCCAAATGCCGCACCTGCCGTTTTAAAATTTAATTTAAAGACAGTCGCTACATACTGTGATAAATCTTCTGTAAAAACAACTTCTTTTACATTTAGTTCGTCTTTTATAATGTCGATATAGGTGTGTAAAAGTTGTTTTCCTTCACTACGCCATACAATCATTTGCTGTAAAGGCTGCTTAACCTTCATGTTTGTGGCATTGCGAATGCTACGACCAAGCTCCACTATTTTTAGAATCGTTTGCATGTCTGCCTCTAAATCAAAATGAATCAAAGAATCGTCAGTTTTTGGGTAGTCCTGTAAATGAACACTATCTTGATGAAGCTTCAAATGGATATCTTCGGCGACATAAGGTACAAATGGAGCCAACAAACGACTGATTGTGGTAAGTGTTTCAAATAGCGTTGAATAAGCCGCTCGTTTATCTTCTGAAAGTCCGGAAGCCCAAAATCGATTTCTTGATCGTCGTACATACCAATTGCTTAATTCATCCACTAATACTGCAATCTCGCGCGTTGCTTGCGTGAATTGATAGCGATCCATACAACCCTCAACGAGTTTGACTGTACTATGCAGGCGTGAAAGTATCCACTTATCTAAGACGGTTCTCTTACCTGTTTGCTGGCTAGCATACACAAAGCCATCAATTTTTGCGTACATCGCATAAAACTTATACGTATTATCTAGCGTATCCACCACTTTTGATTTTGCATCTTGGACAATTTTTTTCGAAAAGCGTTTTGGATTCCATGGCGAGCTATCGACTAAGAAGGACCACCGTAGTGCATCCGCACCGTATTCCCTTATGAGGTCAGAGGGGTCTAAAGCATTTCCTTTGCTCTTAGACATTTTTTGACCATGTTCATCTAGTACATGTCCAAGTGATAAAACGTTTTTATAGGATGCCTTTCCTGTGAATAAGGTGGAAACAGCGAGTAGGCTATAGAAAAACCCTCTCGTTTGGTCAATTCCTTCGATGACGACATCTGCAGGGAATTGTGATTTGAATTTTTCTTTATCTCCAAATGGATAGTGGTACTGTGCAAATGGCATCGAGCCACTATCAAACCAAACATCAATGACTTCCGGCGTTCGTTGCATGACACCATTACATTTCGGGCAGGTACACTGTACTTCGTCAATATATGGCTTATGCAACTCGATGTCGTTAGACACCGACGTTGTCGCAAGTTTTTGTAGTTCCTCGATACTGCCAGGTGCTTCTTCATGCTGACAATCAGAACATTGCCATACATTTAACGGTGTACCCCAGTAGCGATTTCTACTTATATTCCAATCAACGAGATTTTCAAGGAAGTTACCAAAGCGTCCATCTTTTATGTGATCTGGATACCATGTAACGGTTGCATTGTTCGCAAGCATTTTCTCCTTTAATGCTGACATCCTGATAAACCAGCTATCCGTTGCGTAGTAGAGCAAAGGAGAGTCACATCTCCAGCAATGAGGGTAGCTGTGCTCATATTTTTCCTTATGAAAAAGTGTACCTTGCTCGGATAGCATTTTAATAATATCTACGTCACAGTCCTTGACAAATCTCCCGGCAAGCTCGACAACGTCAGCTGTGTACCGTCCTTGTTGATCAACAACATTAATAAACGATAAATCATTTTGCTTTACTGTTTTATAGTCATCTTCACCGTAAGCTGGGGCAATGTGAACAATACCTGTTCCACTATCTTCAGTAACATAATCTGCTAATACGACATGATGTCCTTTTTCAACAGGGACATAATGGAATGGTGCGGCGTACTGTACTCCTGCAAATTCATTACCGCTATGTTCACTTAACACAGTGACATGCTCCCCAAGTACTTTTTCTACTAATGATTTAGCAACGATATAAACCACATTTTCTTTTAGGGCACGAACATAAGTTAAGGTTGGATTCATCGCGAGGGCAACGTTTGCCGGCAATGTCCATGGTGTTGTTGTCCAACCTAAGAAATATTCTTCGTCCGCATCAAGCCGTTTAAATTTTACGGTAGCCGATAAATCTTTTACATCTTTATAGCCTTGTGCCACTTCGTGCGAACTTAAAGAAGTTTGACAGCTAGGGCAGTATGGCGAGACACGATGACCTTTATACAATAGGCCATCTTTGTGGACTTTGCTTAAAATATTCCATACTGTTTCGATGTATTCATTACTTAATGTCATATATGGACTGTCCATGTCTACCCAATAAGCTAATTCCTCTGTAAATGAACGCCACATCTTCTCGTAGGTGAATACGCTCTCCTTACATTTGTTGATAAAAGACTCTATACCAAATCGTTCAATTTCTTGTTTACCTGAAATACCAAGTTGTTTTTCAACACCAAGTTCAACTGGAAGACCATGTGTATCCCATCCAGCCTTTCTTTCCACTTGGAAGCCTTGCATGGTTTTGTACCGAGCTACCACATCTTTAATCGTTCGCCCAAAGGCATGGCCTACATGGGGGAGACCATTTGCAGTTGGTGGTCCTTCATAAAAAACAAAAGGGGTTTTACCTTCTCTTAATTGAACAGATTGCTTAAACGTATTTTCTTCTGTCCAATATTGTCGGATATTCTCCTCACGCTGGACAACGGATTCCTTCTTTTCATTCGCATTCATCGATATCGCTCCTTTTCAAAAATGGTTAAAAAATACAAGATTCATGGCGTTCCAAGCCACCATTTACTATGGAAAATTATTCAGAGAACTATCCCTGCCAATAAAGGCGGTGTGAGCAGAGCTGAGCTTCACTTTCATTCGAGGAGCAAAATGTATATTTTTCACAACAAATGGATATCCTGATTCGTTTTTGCGGCGCTCCGCCCCTTTTCCATACAAAAAACCCCGTCCCATGTAAAGGGACGGGGTTAACCGCGATACCACCCTAATTCTATTGATCCGCTCAATAGCACTTAGCAACGTACAATCATACGTGTTCCTTGTAACGGTAGACACCCGGTTAGACTTACTATAAGTTTCAGCCTAACTTCTCAGAGAGGATTTTCACGTAACACTCGAACACTGACTTGCACCAAAATGTCAGCTCTCTGTGGATCAAGACGAAAAGCTACTTTTTCTCATCAACGAATTTGTATGCTTTTATTGGGATGTATTGTAACATATATATGAATAATTGTCAAAGTATTATTAAAGAATTAGTGTCAATGGCCCCGGTTGTGTAAAAACAAAATAGGATCACTACTTCATTCCATCAATATTAATATTTTTGATTTTTCATTATCCAAAAGAATATTATTGTTTACGGGACCCTACCACGAGACCGTGAAATTACATATAGTGTGGACCTTTTGGAATCATTCCAAACGTGTAAAAATGTTAGAAAGGGGATAAAAGCAGTGTTTAACGATTTTAAGCTTAAAGAAGGCCGTCCTGTCTATATTCAACTGAAGGAATATTTGAAAAGAATGATTACAAGCGGGCACTTGCTGGAGAATCAAAAGCTTCCATCCACTCGGGAACTCAGCTCGTTACTATCGATAAGCCGAAATACCGTTCTAACAGCTTATGCCGATTTGGAACAGGAAGGTCTTATTTACGCGGTAAAAGGAAAAGGAAATTTTGTCAGTCATGTGGAGACCTTGAAATCCGCATCGATCCAATTGAATTGGAAAGAAAAAATCAATGAGCAGACGTATTTAGCAGATGAATTGGACCTAATAAAGCATGGAGTACGCTGGAATCATGATATGATCTCCTTTAATAGTATCGCCCCCGATGAAAAGCTTTTTGATGTAGAAAATTTTAAAAGAGCCTTCTTAAATCGGATGGCCATTGAAGGAAACATCGTTCTTAACTATGGTTATGCCAAAGGCTATAAACCACTAATTGAATACTTGCTTCATTATATGGAAATTAAGGGTATAGACATCAGAAATAAAGATATTTTGATTACCAATGGATTCACGGAAGGTTTAGATCTCCTATTATCATCTATTCATAAAAAGAATGGACGTATTATTTGTGAAAATCCAACCCATCATACGGCGTTAAAGCTGTTTCGATTACATGGTTTTGATATTGATGGAATTGAGATGGATGATGACGGTATCGATGTTTCTAGGCTTGAATCATTTTTATCAAAAAAGGAATATGATTTTGCCTACTTAATCCCGTCTTATCATAATCCAACTGGAATAGTTACGTCCTCGGAGAAAAGGAAGGAGATGATGGAGCTTTTTTCTTCCTATCAACTCCCTATCGTTGAAGATGGATTTAATGAAGAATTACGGTATTCAGGATCACATCTGGCACCGTTGGCTGCCTTTGCAGGAAGCGGCAACAATGTCATTTATATTAGTAGTTTCTCTAAAATTCTTTTTCCCGGCTTACGAGTTGGGTGGATTTTAGCAGACAAGGATTTGATTTATTACTTGGAAAGTATGAAAAGAGCTCGTACTATTCATACGTCTACCTTAGATCAAGCAGTGTTATTCCAATATTTAAATGACGGCTGCTTTGAGAAATATCTAAAAAAAGCTAAATCAGTTTATAAAAAAAAGTATGAATTAGCTGTTCATACTTGCCAACAAGTCATTCCTTATAAACGAATGACTGGTGACGGCGGACTTCATCTTTTTTTAGAACTAGAAAATAACATCGATTCTCGAAGTCTTTTAGAAAAATGCTATCAAAAGGGTGTTGTTTTTTCGCCAGGTGATGTTTTTTACACGGATGGTAGTGGAAAGGATACATTGCGGTTAGGATTTTCCAGGCTGAAGGAAAGAGAGATTATTCAAGGAATTAAAATCATAGGTGACACATTAAGAAATGATTTTGGAGGCTGAGAAAATGAAAGTTGGCGTAATTATGGGAGGCGTTTCCTCCGAAAAACAAGTTTCGCTCATGACAGGTGAAGAAATGATTGCGAATTTAAATAAAAATAAATATGAAATTGTACCAATCCAAATAGATGACAAAGAAGATTTAGTAAATAAGGTTAAAAATCTCGATGTTGCATTACTTGCGCTTCATGGGAAGTACGGTGAAGACGGCACCATTCAAGGCACCCTTGAAACCCTCGGTATCCCTTATACAGGGAGCAGTGTACTGTCCAGCAGCTTATGCATGGATAAGAATATCTCGAAGAAAATCATCCGTTATGAAGGAGTGGAAACACCGGATTGGATTCACCTTACGAATATAGAGGAACTTAATTTGGATGATCTTGACAAGATGGGTTACCCAGTAGTGGTAAAACCTAATTCGGGCGGTTCAAGTGTTGGAGTAAAAATTGTATATGATCCAGATACGATCAAGTCTTCAATTGCTGAAGTATTCAAATGGGATGCTGAAGTGATTATCGAAAAGTATGTAAAAGGGGAAGAAATCACTTGTCCTATATTAGATGGAAAGCTCTTACCCATTGTTTCCATTCGGCATAAGGGAGAGTTTTTTGATTATACGTCCAAATATAATGATGTGGCTACGATTGAAGAAGTGATCCAGCTTCTGCCTGAAACACATGACAAAGTCGCATTTGCTGCGTTGACCTGCTATAAATCACTAAAATGTAGTGTTTATGCCCGAATCGACATGATGATTAAAAACGGTATTCCCTATGTCATGGAGGTTAATTCATTACCTGGGATGACGAAGAATAGCCTGCTGCCAAAAAGCGCTGAATCAGCCGGGATCCCTTATGGTGAATTGCTTGACTTGATTATTGAAAACTCACTAAAAGTGAGAGCGATGGAAGGGATTAGATAGAGATTATAAAGAATATTGTAACTGATAATTAATTATCAAAATTTAAGTAATTGAACAAGTTTATGGGGTCAGTCTAGCGCTGCATTAAAGTGGCGGGGGGACTGACCCCTTTACTTATTTTAGAAATCTATGTGTATATTCAGAAAAACTATTGACAACTTTAGGTAATTATTATATTTTTATATCGTTCAAAATTTGAACAATAAATTGAAACGCTATAAAGATTGGGTTTTATTTGAAATGAAGTGAGAATCAGATTTTTGACATACGTAACAAAAATTATTAAAGAAGCAATCTTCAAGATAGTTCATTATTGGTTATGAAAATGAAAAAAAGGAGATGAAATAATGTGAGTCGACCTAGTCAAGCGGTTATTTTAGCAGCAGGGGAAAGAAAGTCATTTGATATTCCTATTGGATTTCTTGAGATTGAAGAAAGTACGATTATCGAACGGATCATTACCATTCTAAATGCAAATGGAATTGATGATATCACCATTATTACCGGCTATAAAAAGGAATATTATGAAGAACTCGCCAAAAAGAGAAATTTACATTTAATATATTGTGAGAAATACAAATGGACCGGAACCATGCATTCTTTGGCCTTAGCGTCTGAGTATATGAAGGATGATTTTCTCCTTATTGAAAGCGATCTCGTGTTTGAGGAACGGGCCATTACTTATCTCCTTAATCATCCCAACCGAAACGCTATGCTCCTAACCAATGAATCTGGTTCAGGTGACGAGGTTTTAGTAGAAATCAGGGATCATTACATTTGCCAAATTTCAAAAGATATCCATCAACTGAATAAAATTGATGGAGAATTTATTGGACTGTCTAAAATTTCAATTGAAACCTACCGAAACATGATAGAAAATTTCAAACACAATAAAAATCCTTATTTTAATTACGAATATTCACTACTCAATTTAGTTCATAGACATAATATCGGTTATGAAAAAATTGATGATTTAATATGGGGCGAAATCGATACCATTCATCACTACAATAATCTTAGATATTTAATCTATCCAAAATTAAAGAGAAAAGAACTAGAAGTAAGGGAAAAATATGTCCAAGAATTACTTGCTGAAGTTTTAGAAGTTGAATCGGATTCTATTAAAAATATTGAAAAACTTGGTGGGCTAACGAATAACAACTATAAAGTTAGTATTTCTACTAACGAGTTTGTCGCCAGGGTACCTGGAACGGGAACAGAAAAGACTATCAATCGGCTAAATGAAAAAGTAAATTCATCGATTGCCCTTCAACTAGGTCTCGATAGTCGAACCATTTATTTTAATGAGATGACGGGTTTAAAAATCACAGAGTTTATCACTGATGCAGAAACACTTAATCCAACGACTGCAAAAAGAGAAGGGAATATGGAGCTCATTGCAAATGTTTTGAAAACGCTTCATACCAGTGGTCAAAAGTTTATGGTCGATTTTGATCCATTTGATGGAACGGAATACTATGAAAAAGTATTACTCGAGGCAAACGGGAAATTATTCCGTGATTATCTTGATATAAAACAGAAGTTTATGCCGTTACAAGACGAATTAAATGACCTTGGGATCAATACCGTACCATGTCATCTTGACTGTCTTCCAGAAAATTTTATTAAGAGCGGTGAAAATACTCTTTATCTAATCGATTGGGAATATAGCGGAAATTACGACATCCTGTTTGACGCTGCAGCCGTTTCCCTTGAATGCAGCTATTCAAAAGACGAAGAAGATTTATTCTTCAAAAAGTATTTTGGAAAAAACCCTTCCATAGAAGATAGGAAAAAAATTGAAATTCATAAAATTATGCAAGACATGTATTGGAGTATGTGGAGCGCTGCAAAGGTAGCGATGGGAGATCCGTTTCTAGCAGATTATTCACTCGATCGCTATAACAGAGGGAAAGAGAATTTAGCTAACTACCTTAACGAATGAGCATAAGTCACCAGTAGATTTTTCGAAAAATAATTAAAGAATGAGCGGTGAAAAAATGGCGATTATAGGTAATATTGTTATCTATATAATAATGGCTTGTGCAATAGTCGGGGCAATCGCAGCAATTCGTAATGAAGAAGATGGACTTGGAAAAGAATTCATGTCAGGATTGTATTCCATTGGACCTATCTTTGTCCCAGTTGCAGGGATTATGGCTTCTGTCCCGTATTTATCCTTATTTATTAAACATATCTTTGGACCAGTATTTGGAGCAATTGGTGCTGATCCATCCATCGCAGCGACTACCTTTATTGCTGTAGATATGGGCGGCTATCAATTGGCCGACGTTCTAGCACATTCGCGAGATAGCTGGATTATGGCGATGATAGTTGGGTATATGGCTGGAGCAACGATCGTTTTTAGTATTCCAGTTGGTTTAGCCATGTTAGAAAAACGCGACCACAAATATATGGCCCTAGGTGTCATGTCCGGTATTTTAAGTGTTCCCATTGGCGTCTTTATCAGTAGTCTTATCATGAAATTAACAAGTACCCAGGTTCGAGACCATGTTTCTACAAGTGCAAAATCAACCTATACGTTTGGACCAGAATTTTCGACATTACTGTTGAACTTAACTCCTCTTATTATTGTCGTGGTGCTGATTGCATTGGGTCTTCGCTTTATTCCGGACAAAATGATTAAAGGATTTATGTGGTTTGGTAAAATAATGGATATAGGGATTAAGCTCGTCCTGGTTTTCTCCATTGTTGAATACTTTACAGGAGTATTTAGTAAAATTTTGGGTGTATGGGGGTTCAGCCCAATTATTGCTGATAAAGAGGATCAGTTCCGTGCATTAGAAATCGCTGGTTATATAGGAATCATGCTATCAGGAGCTTTCCCAATGGTGTACATGATTCGAAAATATTTAGCAAAGCCACTAGAAGTTATTGGAAAGAAAATGGGTCTTAGCACGGAAGGAAGTGCAGGCTTACTAGCTGCATCTGCCAATATTTTGGCGATGTTTAATTTAGTAAAGCATATGAGGCCGAAAGATAAGGTTATATGCATTTCCTTCGCGGTTACATCTGCGTTTCTTTTTGGAGATCATCTTGCCTTTACTGCTAACTTTCAGCCCTCCATGATTCTTCCGGTTATGGTTGGAAAACTAAGTGGTGGTATTCTTGCCATTATCCTTGCCTATTGGATTTCAGTTCCAAAAGCTCTTGAATTAGAAAAAATGGATCGAGCAAATGGGATTATTAAAAAAGACGAATATCTTCCAATTTCAAAATCGCAAGCCATGAAAAAAGCGAAATAAAAAATAAAGAGTCATGAATCCATGACTCTTTATTTCTGGTAATATAAGAATTAATACCATTGGACTTCGAGAAATGTCCAGCTCCAGGCGCCTTGCGCTTTTCTTAACCATAGAGCATGAAATTTTATTCATTTTGATAAACTATATTTAGAAGGTGACTTTAGATGAAAGCAATCATCCTAGCTGCAGGCATGGGAACAAGACTACGACCTTTGACAAACGATACACCAAAATCATTAGTAAAAGTCGCTGGTGAACCGATGATTGAAAGGCAAATTAAGTTTTTAAAGGAGAAAGGAATTCATGAGATTATCGTCGTTACTGGATATCTTCATGAAAAGTTTGACTACCTAAAAGAAGCGTACGGTGTGACCTTAATCCATAATAATAAATACAATATCTATAATAATATTTATACCATGTACCTTGTTAAAGATCATTTACAGGATGCTTATGTGACAGAAGCAGATGTTTTCATGACCCATAATTTTTTCAAAACAGATATGGAGTCCTCAACCTACTTCGCAGGATTTAAACAGAATTTCAAGCAAGAGTGGATCTTAAAATTTGATACGGACGATAGAATTCATGAAATTGTTATTGACGATGGCTCTGATTATATTATCGCCGGTGTGTCATACTGGACACAACAAGATGGATTATTGATTAAGGAAAAATTAGAAGAGGCCATAAGCACTGGCCATTACGAAGATTTATATTGGGATAACATTGTTCAGGCTAATTTAAGTAAGATGAATGTCAAAATTTCAAAAATCAATTCCGATGATTGGTTTGAAATCGATTCCCTTGCAGATTTAGAGCATGCGGATAACTATCTTTTAAGTAAAACGAAATAATCTCTTCGATTAAAAACAGCTGATGTGTATTTCAGCTGTTTTTTTAATTTTTTTCATAAAAACAGTTCATTTAAAACCAAAATTGGAAAAATTATTGCATTTTATTATGTACCAGTGTACCATTAAGGTGATACACTGAGTATATGGAGGAAGGTATTTTGATAAAAGGGCAATTATATTTGGAATGGCTGAAAAATCGTGAAAAAGTAATCACGACCTTTGTCATCATTGTTTTGTTAGGAATCGGGCTAACGATGATTTGCTATGTGAGTCAGCTCAGTTCCGTAAGTGATTTGGTTAGGATGTACATTTATGGTTGGATGATGATCTTGCCATTTCTGGCCGTAGTCCCACTTTTTATAATGCTAGAGCGGGATTTGAAAGATCGGCATATTTGGCTTTATACAGAAGCTTCTCTCCAACAGCTCTTAAATGTAAAAGGAGTGTTTTTATTTCTTGTCAGTACGTTATTAATCGTTTTCCTTTGTACTGTTGGACTGATTTGTGAAGTCGTCGTTCAAAACGGAAGCCTTCTGTCCTTACTAATGCCGTATGTAACGCTCAGCCTGATCACACTTTTTAAAGTAGCCGTTATGCAGTTTTTATTTTTACTGATTTGGACTCTTTTTCAAGCGGTTACAGTCTATTCGCCATCATTAGCGTTGTTTGTCATGCCGGTAAGCTATGTGATGGCAATCCTATTATATTCGAACTTTTATGATGTACTTCAAGTTGGACCCGTTCCTATTCATATTAGTGGCATATTCATTCAGCGGGAGCATGGTGCAATGCCATTATTTTCTTTAGACAAATTGTTCACGGGAGAAATGATAGCAGGTTTGTTAATCATTGCAGTAAGCACATTCGTATCAGCTAGACTTTTTGAAAAGAAGGTCGGTATATAAATGGGGATAGATTTTGAAAAAGACCGACCAATTTATCTGCAGCTTGTGGAAAGAATTTGTGGAGAGCTTGTGAGTGGCGTCCGTAAGCCAGGAGAGAAGCTGCCATCCGTCCGTGATTTTGCCATGGAAGTTGGCGTCAATACGAATACTGTGCAAAACGTATACAAGCAGCTTGAACAAATGGAGTTAACGGAAACGAAGCGAGGCCAAGGCACTTTTATTACACCTGATCCTTTAAAAATAAGATCGATGCGAGAAGAATTAAAGAAGCAGCTTGTCGACCGATTCTTGAACAATGTTGAAACAATGGGGTTTACCCAAGAAGAAGTACTTCAGACGTTAAAAGAAAGGGATGAAAAATGAGTGTTAGAGGCAAAAAATGTCCAATTTCACTATCATAAGCGGCTCGTGCTTCAGGATGTCAATGCTCAAATCGAAAAAGGGAAAATCATTGCCCTTGTCGGTGAAAACGGCAGTGGAAAATCAACATTCCTCAAGCTACTCGCAAAATTACTGCAACCTACGCACGGTCAAATTTTATTGAACGGTTCACAAACGACAAGAGATACATTAGCAACTATTGCGTTTATGCCTGATAATCAACACTTTCATCCGTATTTTACCGGGGAGCAGCTTTTTTACTTTTTTGAAACACAATTTCGTGATTTTCTGTGGTCTAAAGCAAGGGAAATTGCGAATTACTTGAAGCTTGATTTAACAGAGAAAATTTCCAAAATGAGCAAGGGGAACATAAGCCGCTTGAAACTCGCTGCCACCTTTGGAAGAGAAGCAAGCTATTATTTGCTCGATGAGCCGTTTGCAGGACTCGATCCGCTTGTTCGAGAAGATTTATTAAAAAGCTTAATTCAATTTGTTGATTTAGAAGAGTCCACAATACTGTTGAGTACGAATGAAATGGATGATATATCAAATGTTGCAGACGAATTAATGATTTTGAAAGGCGAAGCAATTATCGCTCATGAAAATTTAGATGTTGTTCGCAGTGTTCACGGAATGGAAGCAAAGGATTGGTTTAAATCATTTTATAAGTAAGGGGAGAACTGAGGATGAATAAATGGACAATTTCAATGGCAGTATATGTGCTTGTGTGCGTAATAGCGGTATTTAGTAAGGCAAGTGAAGGCTATGATGTGTGGAGCTGGAAGCTGTTTGTAGGGCAAGCCTTTGCCATCCCCATTACATTAATTGTATTTGCAACGCTCCATTTTAAAAACAGAAAAGCTGGAAGTGAAAAGTAATCGATATATTGATGCGAACAGTGCTCGGTCCTGTTCGCCTTAAACGTTTAATTAAATTTAATCATTTTGGTGTCAGTCCCAGCTGTGTTAAACATGGGAGACTGACACCTTTTTCGTTAGGACCTTTTTGTTGGTGATAAACCAAATGGAACTAAACAAAAATCAATGAAACTAGACTGAAATTAATCAGACTCAATCAAAACCAATAAAACTAAATAAAACGGAACTTTTATCACAGATATGAAAAGGACATTCTCTTATAATGATAAATAATAAATATCATACTAAAGGCACTGATTAAGCGGGTAACCATCGTAAATTTTTTACTAGTATCTAGGTATATGTGCACTCCCATGCCTGAAATAGAGGAAATTATTGATATTTTTTACATAGAAAAAGCGGTTAAAAATACTACCTGGAGGAATGAGTGGGAATTTATGAGAGAAAATAAAAGGTTCCTTTCAAAAACTAAATTACTTCTGTTCATCATTTTATTATCAAGTTTTTTTATTGGACAAATGGCTTCTGCGGAAGGTGATGGTTCAGGCGGCGGAACAGGTGGAGGTACAGGTGGTGGCAAAAGTCAGCCATTAACTTTGGAGTCATCGACGATTAAAGACGGTGCGACTGGAGTTTCTTTGAAACCCGAAATCACGCTAACGTTTAGTAAAAATATTGTAAATATGACTGTAAATGAAAATAACAAAAATTGTTTTTCATTACAGACTTCAAATGGAACGAATATTCCTATTAACTTGACTCTCCCAGACGATCAGATTGATTTTGAAAAAAGAAACGATGCCATTATTACTCCTAAAGCTAATCTTTCGCAAGGTACCACCTATTCTATAGTAATTAGTTCATCCCTAAAAGCAAAAAGTGGAGTCACAACAGGGAAGGAAATTAAAATTACATTTACAACTGAAGTAGAAAAACCGGCGACTAATAATAATGATACTTCAAAACCAACGCCAAAACCTGAAACTGCCGCTCCAAAAGGTGAGATAACAACTAAACCTGGAACTGTGGTTGCGAAAGATCCAAATACATCTAAACCTGAAAACAAAAGCAATCCAAATCCGACAAGTAAGGTAGATGAGAAACCATCTACAGATCAGAATACAACGGATTCACAAACTAAGACTGCTGATAATAATACGACGGTTGAACAACAGCCAAATGTAGACAAGAATGAAAATGAGACGGCAGTCAGTGATGAACCAACAGAGAAGGCTACGCCATATGAAGCAGTTACAGCTCCTAAGACCAAAACAGATGAAACACCATCTAGTCATAACAATACATATATTTTTGTGATTGTCATTTCCGTGTTCGTAATCATTGCCGCGATTATTAGTTACTTTTATATAAGAAAGAAACAAGCAAAATAGTAAAATCTTTTTCTATGTAAGCAGGTGGAAGATATAAAGAAGGCGTTATTTTTTATAAGTTTAATAGCTGGACCTATTATTTGTATTTTTTTCTCGCTTTTATTAGGGAGATATCCATTGGATGCGACTACCGTTTTTGCTGTGATTTTAAATAAGCTCGGCGTTATTAACTCTAGTTCCGCGGATATGGCTACATCTATCGTCCTGAATATTCGCTTACCTCGTGCACTATTAGGTGCTCTAGTAGGTGCAAGTCTTGCGGTAAGTGGGGCTGCTTTCCAAGGCGTTTTTCGCAATCCATTAGTTAGCTCTAGTATTTTAGGAGTTAGTCCAGGAGCAGGCTTTGGTGCGGCGTTAGCCATACTACTCTTTAATAATAGTTTCATGATTTATGTACTTGCCTTTGGATTTGGAGTTTTAGCCGTCTTTTTAAGTTATGTCATTGGGAGAAGCTACAATACTACCCCAGCAGTCATGCTTGTTCTAGGTGGAACCATTGTATCATCAGTCTTTTCATCGCTGATTTCATTGGTTAAATATTTGGCTGACCCTTATGATCAATTGCCTAAAATCACCTTTTGGTTAATGGGCAGCTTAGCCTCAGCCAGTTATAAGGATATCATGATAGCTGGAATACCCATGTTACTCGGGATATCTGGATTAATTGCTATACGATGGCGTATTAATGTTTTATCAATGGGCGATAAAGAGGCCCGTGCGTTAGGAGTTAACCTAGGTTTACTAAAGGGTATCTTAATTATTTCCGCCACCTTAGCTACTGCAGGGGCAGTATGTGTGAGCGGAGTAATTGGCTGGATCGGATTAATTATCCCTCACATAAGCAGGATGATTGTAGGTAATGACAATCGGTTACTCATACCAACCAGTTTATCCATCGGCGCGTGTTATTTAGTAATCATAGATAATGTGTCGAGAACAATAACAGGTTCTGAAATACCACTAGGTATCTTAACTGCTATCATTGGTGCCCCATTCTTTGTTTACCTATTAAAAAGAAAAGCAGGTGGATGGACATAATGATGCCAGTCCTTAAGGTAGAGAATCTAAGCTTTAACTATGAAAGGAACAAAATATTTCATCAGATAAGCTTTGAAATCACAACTGGTGGTATTTTTTGCTTATTTGGTCCTAATGGTTGTGGGAAATCGACGTTAATCGAATGTATCTTAGGTTCCTTAAAGCCGACTGAAGGAAGTATTCTTTTAAATAACCAATCCATTCGTACAATTAAACCTGTTGAGCTAGCTAAATACATCGGCTACGTTCCGCAAAGTCATACGAAAAACTTTCCTTATAAAGTAATCGATATCGTGATAATGGGGAGAGCCGCTTATACGGGTACCTTTTCTACCCCTTCCGCTGAAGATAAAGACATCGCTGAATCGGCATTAGAAACGTTAGGCTTAGCTCATTTAAAGGATAAACCTTACACACAATTAAGTGGAGGTCAAACACAGCTTGTCATGCTTGCTCGGGCACTGACGCAGGAAACTCCGATTATATTAATGGATGAACCGACTGCTCACTTGGACTTCCGCCATGAGTTAATAATTTTAGAAACAATTGTTAAGTTAATTAAGGAGAAAAACATCTCTATTATAATGGCAACCCATTTTCCTAATCATGCCTTCTATTTTGAAAATAGTGGGATTAACACGAAGGTTGCTTTAATGAATAATCAAGCTTTTGAGGCAGTAGGAAATCCAACTGAAGTGTTAACGGAAGCTAATATGCTAAAAACCTTTAACATTTATTCAAAATTAATCTCCTCTATGACCACGAATAATAAAGAGGTTAAAGGGCTTATTCCAATTGAAGTAGTAACTTAATTAATTTTAGAAAAAGGTGATTATTGTTAGTATGAAGCTAAAAAAATATCTCTTTCCTTTTGTCTTTTTATTTTTGTTTAGCGCATTAACTGCTTGTTCAAATGGCAGTAAAGAAGGGGCCGAAAATCCTCCGAAAAATAATGAAAGTGACAAAATTACTGTAATCGATTACATGAGTCGAGAGGTTGCTATTCCTAAAAAGGTAAACCGAATTGCTTGCTTATATGCGTATACAGGACATGTCGTGACCATGTTAGGTGAGGGGGATAAAATTGTAGCAGCCAATAACGGATTACATCGGGATAATCTATTGCTTGATATGGTCCCTTCTATTAAAGATACGGTTGTTCCAAATCGAGGTGACAAAATTAACATCGAGGAGCTTGCGAATACGAATCCTGATCTTATCTTCATTCAAGAGTCAACGGCAAAAGATGAAGGAGAAGTGAGGAAACTAGAAGAATTGAAGGTTCCTTATCTTGTAGTTAGTTTCAATTCTATTAAGGAACAGCAACAATCCATTGCCATGATTGGGAAAGCCCTAGGAAAGGCGGAAAGGGCCGAGGAATTCAATCATTATTACAATGAGATTATTTCACAAGTATCTAAAAAAGTGAAAGATATTCCCGATAAAGACAGGGTTAGAGTGTATCATTCTGTGATGGAAGCTACTAGAACGGATCCAACTAATTCTTTACCTGCTGAATGGATTAAAGTTGCCGGAGCCGTCAATGTTTCCGTTGGAGAAAAACTAAAGTTAGTACAGAAAAAGTATATTGCGAGTTTAGAACAGATTTTATTATGGGATCCTGATGTCATTCTTGTTAACCAAGATGGTGTTGGTGACTATATCCTTGAAAGTTCTCAGTGGCAAACATTAAAGTCGGTGAAAAATAAAAAGGTGTATCAGCTACCGAATGGTGTGTCTCGCTGGGGGCATCCGGGCGGTTTAGAAACTCCACTTGCGATACTTTGGACAGCCAAAACCTTGTATCCAGATAAATTCGAGGATACAAACATGGAAGAAGTTACTGCAAAATTCTATGAGGATTTTTTCAACTATAAACTAACACCAGATTTAATGGAAAAAATTCTATCTGGTAAAGATATGCGCATACCTAAAGGTAATTAAATGAGAAATGAGGATTAATAATGAAAATTTTCTTATGTATTGATGATACGGACAATATCGATAGTAAAGGAACGGGAGCCATTGCTGGCGAGATTGTCACATTAATTGAATCGAGTGGTTGGGGTACGTGTCAAAATATTAGTCGCCATCAATTACTTGTCCATCCTGATGTGCCTTATACCTCCCATAATAGTTCCATGTGTTTCATTGTCGATTTTAATGGAGACTATTTAGAGGCCACCATTGAAGCTGCGATTAAAGTTTTAGAAACGGAAAGTGCAGAAGGTTCTGATCCAGGTCTATGTGTCTTTGTTCCAGAACGACTAACGCAGCATCAACATCAAGAAATCGTTCACTTTGGACTAAGAGCAAAGCGTGAGGTTTTAACAAAAGAAGAAGCCTATCAACTTGCTGAAGCTCTATCTATTCATCTATCAGAGCATGGTGGAACTGGACAAGGCGTTATTGGGGCATTAGCTGGTGTTGGTTTAAGATTAACAGGCAATGATGGCCGCTTTAAGGGAAAACACAAGATGAATACGAGCAAAAAGACCGTTACAGTTAAGGAAATACTTGAAGAAACGACGATCGATATCGTTAGAACTTCAGCTGGCCTAATCCTAGACGACGAGGAACAGGTAGCTATAGGCGACAAGTTAAAAAGCGTTCTTCTAGATCATAAGAAGGCTCTTCTAGTTGAGTCAGTAAAAGTCGATGGAAATATGATGTGGCAGCCGTGCTCCGGCAGTTCACTTAAACAATATTAATCATGTCAGACAAAATAATAGAGGTGTCTATGACAAATAATTATTTGATAGTACAAAATGGGGTCAAATTGTTTTCTGGAAATGCGGATATAACGGAAGCGTTTGATACAACTATTTCAATGGCAACAAACTGTCCAGCTTTTCAAATGGATGTGGAAGATGAGATTCTGTATGAGTTTCAGACGACTTGTTATAATTGTCGCTATCGTCGTTGGAATGCTGAAGGATTCAGTTGTTACAAGGACTTTCCGGGTATTTCATAAAGTGAAACTTCCATCAGTGGGGGTTTCCTTCATCCCCCACTGATGGTTAGTTAAACCAATCGGGCTTTTACGGGCAGTTGATCCCCCACTTATCCTTATTGGGTTTGCTAGAAGTCTATTATTGCCCGTTAATGCGGGATAAATTATACGAGGAGGAAAAAGGATAATGAACATGAACAACAAATTTATGAAAGTGTTATTTTCTGGGATACTTTCTTTAGTCCTAGTATTCGGTACGTTTGGAGCCGTTTTTGCAGCTGGTGGAGGCGGCGGGGGAGGTACTGGTACTGGTCAAACTGATCCAGTTAAACTTGAAGAGGCCTATCTAACGACGATTTCAGGTGATGTCTCTTCAACAGGTGGGAATGCTATTAAAGATAACAAAAACGTTGAAGCTAATCCTACTATTAAACTGGTTTTTAATAAGAATATTGTTTGGGATCCTACTAGCAATGCCATTACACTAACTAATTGGAATGGAAATTTAGTCGATATTGATGTGAAAAAGCTTACTAATGATGCTGAAAAGCGAAATATTTTTGTTAGCCCTAAAGCACCTTTAAAATCGGGAAAAACGTATATTTTAAAAATTGATAATACTATTAAGGCAAATAATGGCAATACCCTAGCAGAGAAAGTTACGATTACATTCACAGTAGCAGGAATAGATGAAGACCTTGTATCAGCCCAACAGGTAAACGACTTTATCACTGCTCTTCCAGAGGTTTCAGCCCTGACATTAGCGGACAAGACAGCAGTAGTGAACGCTAGAAAAGCATATAGTGGTTTAACAGTAGACCAACAAAAATTCGTAACAAATGAAGTTAAATTAACAGAATTAGAAAAAAAGATAGAAGCATTAGTACTAGCACAAACCGAGGCAGACAAAGCGACAGCTCAAAAGGTAGGCGACTTGATCACTGCTCTTCCACAGGTTTCAGCTTTAACATTAGCGGACAAGACAGCAGTAGTGAACGCTAGAAAAGTATATAGTGGTTTAACGGTAGAGCAACAAAAATTCGTAACAAATGTAGCTAAACTAACAGAATTAGAAAAAAAGATAGAGGCATTAGAACTAGCACAAACAGAGGCAGACAAAGCAGCAGCTCAAAAGGTAGGCGACTTGATTACTGCTCTTCCAGAGGTTTCAGCTCTAACATTAGCCGATAAAGAATCCGTAGCTGAAGCAAGAAAGGCATATGATGGTTTAACGAAAACCCAGAAACAATTAGTTAACAACCAAGAGAAACTTGTCGGATTAGAGTCTAAGCTTGCTGAGTTAGAAAACAAACCTACTGATCAAAAGACGCCAGAATCAGATCATAAGAGTAATCCAAATACTATTGTGACTGATCAAAATCCTACCGGTCAGGTGAATGTTGCAGCTAAAAATGATAATAAGAAACTTCCGAAGACCGGGGACTCTTCTAATGTATGGGCAAGCCTATTCGGCTCGATTTTATTAGCATTGGGTTTGGTAATGCTTACGATCAACAGAAGAGGAAAAACAGAAAAATCTAGAATTTAATCAGGGTGATGGAGTGGGAATTTTCGCGATTCTCCCTTTTTCCAAATTATATTTGAACAGCAAATTAATTTCTGGACTAAGTATTGAATTCACTAACAACGGATAATTGTGAGTTGAAAGCACTTATGAGAGAAAGGGGTGGAATGATGAAAAAGAAAATTTTGCCTATATGCTTAATGGTAATCGGGTTCATCATTCTTATGACCCCGATTATTAAAAATTATATGGTTACCTCTCTATCTAAAAAATCGTATGAGAATCTTACTATACAAACCGAAAAGGATTCAATCGTTAACCAGAGTAAGTCGATGGCTGATATCGATTTTGTAACAGAGGAAGATATAATAAAAGCAATGCTTTCAGGTTCTGATAGTAATGGAATCGGTTTACTTGCGATTCCGTCAGTGAATTTAAAGTTACCTATTTTTCGTGAAACAACCAAAACAAATTTACTAAAAGGTGCTGGAATGTTAAATGAAACATTTCATGGATTTAACACAGGTAATGTCATTTTAGTTGGTCACCATATGAAAAAAGAGGGACTTCTTTTTCAACCACTTACGAAATTAAAAGCAGGTGGAAACGTCTATATTATGGATCATGAAAAAGTGTATCAATATCAAATGGGAGAGCCATTCATTGTCAATGAAGAAGATATTTCCGTATTAATTGAACCGTTTGAAGGAATAACGCTCATAACATGTGATGCTCCAACTCCAACCAAAAAAAGATTAATTTATCAAGGAAAACTGGTGAATGAAGTAAAGAAGCAAGAGATGGAGAAAATTTTCCATTGAATTTTGCATCGCAACTGGATCAAAACAACTAAAATAAGATTTTTATAGAATTTCAGCATGGTTTTGAATAACTCAAGTTAGACCTGTTCCAATTAATGGATCAGGTCTTTTTTTTCATTCTGCCGATCAGGGTGGGAAGATGAACGCAATCTTTGATAAGTTGAGGACATATGTCCTTCCCTAAGTACCTGGATATATCTTTTAATAAAAGAGAGATAAAAAATGGGGGGAGAAAAAATGCGAGGGAGTTTATTTGCGTTTTTAGGTGGGGCTTTTATTACCTTGCAAGGAGTTGCTAATACACGGATTAGTCGAGATATTGGCACTTGGCAAGCGGCTACGATAACTCAATTAACCGGATTTGTTATGGCTTTGATAATCCTGATGTTCGTCCGAGATCGAAAATGGAAAAGGTTTAAGCAAGTGAAACCGTTATATTTAACGGGCGGTGCCTTGGGGGCGGTCATTATTTTCAGTAATGTCACGGCTATTCAGAGAATTGGTGTGACCCTTACTATATCTATTGTCCTGATTGCCCAACTGAGTCTGACTTTTTTTATCGATAGTAAAGGATGGTTCGGCCTAGTGAAGCAGAAGATGAAACTGCCACAGTTCATTGGCCTCGGGCTGATGATAGCTGGTGTGGTGATATTAAGGTTTTGATAGTATAATGATTCCAGAATGTGACAGGTAAAGGACTGGAGGCGACCCGAGCATGAAAGAAATGAAAGATCGTGAGCTACTAAAATCATATTTGCTTGCTCACAATTTAGAATCGATATTTAATGAGCAAATAATGCCGTATTTGTCGCTGTACAGCTTTGATCAAGGGGAGCTCATCTGTTCTCAAGGAGATGCTTCACAGTACCTGTATGTACTTGTTAAGGGGAAGGTTAAAATCTATACCTCCACGATGGAGGGCAAAACACTTATTCTCTCGTTTAAGAAGCCACTTGAGGTGATCGGGGATATTGAATATGTACGGGGGATTGACATTATCAATACCGTTGAGGCAGTCTCGTCTGTCTATATGATCGGAATTCATCATCGGTGGTTGAAAAAATACGGAAGTGACTATTCTCCGCTGTTGCGATTTTTACTGGATATCATAACGCAAAAGTTTACCATAAAATCCAATTCTTTGAGCTTCAATTTGCTATATCCGGTGGAAGTCCGATTGGCAAGTTATCTATTGTCTGTCTCCTTTGATGAATCCGATTCACAATTTAATGGGCAACTAAGAATAAGTATTAAGGATGCAGCGAACTTAATTGGAACCAGCTATAGACATTTAAATCGGGTCATCCAACAGTATTGTACAGAAGGCCTGGTTGAGCGTAACAAGGGATTCATCCTTGTTAAGGACAGAGACGGATTAAGGGCGCTAGCGGGTGAAAATATTTACGAATAGACTTATTTATTGCAGTGAGCAAGTAGTAGCAAAATTTTGGTATATGGGAGAGTAATGGTTATGATTTTAGGATTATCATTGGCGCTTATCGCTGGTTCGCTGCTCAGTTTGCAAAATATCTTCAATAATAAGGTGAATGAACGGGCGGGATCTTGGGCGACAACGACATTAGTATTAGGGTTGGGATTCCTTGCTTCCCTGACAATTGGTCTCATTTTTGAAGGGAAACATCTATTTATCTTGGGAAAAATGGAGCCTTGGTACTGGTTCAGCGGTTTGATCGGGGTAGGAGTGGTAGTCTGTCTCGTGCAGGGGATGAAACTTCTTGGTCCAACCTATGCCATCGCTATCGCTCTGACATCACAGCTCGGGTTTGCTTTATTGTGGGACTCACTAGGCTGGCTTGGTTTGGATAAGGTCCCTTTTTCTTTCAAGCAATTGATTGGTGTGCTGGTCATAGTCAGCGGTATTTTAGTATTTAAGCTTGGCGGTAGAAGTGAAAAACAAGAGCCAGTTAAGATGACATAGAATCGTTACTTCGATTTATCGAACAGTGTTAATAATAAAAATTCTCATGTTTTACTGGAAAACAAAGGCAGAGTGCGGGGAGATCTTCATGAAAAAATACCAGACATTATTATTTGATGTAGATGATACATTATTGGATTTTACTGCAGCAGAAAACGAAGCGTTGCGCTTGCTCTTTGAGGAACAAAATATACCCTTGACCACTGAATTGGAAGCCGATTATAAGAAAATAAATCACAGACTCTGGAAGTCCTTTGAAGAAGGAAAAATAGATCGTGATGAGGTAGTAAATACTCGTTTTTCAATTTTATTTATGGAATATGGTCAAGTCGTTGACGGGGCATTATTGGAAAAAAGTTATCGCAGTTATTTAGAAGAGGGACATCAGCTTGTTAATGGAGCATTTGAATTGATATCAGACCTACAAAATCAATATGACTTATATATTGTTACAAATGGTGTTTCCAAGACTCAAGATAAACGCTTACGTGCTTCTGGATTACATCCGATATTTAAAGATATTTTTGTCTCCGAGGACACTGGCTTCCAAAAGCCGATGAAGGAATATTTTGATTATGTCTTTGCACGAATTCCTCATTTCTCTGTGGAACAGACATTAATTATTGGAGATTCCTTAAGCTCGGATATTAAAGGTGGACAGCTAGCGGGGCTTGACACATGTTGGTTCAACCCTCAAATGATGCCTAATGATACTGGGATTGTTCCAACCTATCAAATCCAAAAGCTTGATGAACTGTATCGGATTATTGGATAATTCCACTCCAATACTAAATTAATCGTCCTATTTCATTTATTAGATACTTTGAAGATATAATTAAAATGCTCGATACTGAAATTTAGGGGTCAGTCCTCCACCACGAATATATGGTGGGGACTGACCCCAAAATCAAGTAAGAGGTAATATATTGAGTTTAAAGAATCGAGATATGTACCAATGGTACGTTTTCGGTTCTTTTTTAAAAAATAAGAGAGTATAAAATTTTCGACTTTGAGAATTGTCCAGCTCCAGCGCCCTAGCGACTAGAGTGCTTCCCTCACCTCCCTACGATAAGTCAACATCGGTTCGCTAACGCTCACCGTGTTTCCTTTATCTCAGTCGGTTCAGTCCAGCCCTTACGTCGCTGATCAGGGAGCTTGCGCTTTTCTTATTGAGTAGAAGCATAGAGTTCTAGCAGGAAATTTGTTTATTTGTGGTGAATTATGTAAAAAGGGAGGCGGAGGATGGGCATTCATTATGATTTTTCGTTTGATTTCATTGCTATGGTAACTGGGTTTTTAGCATGGTGTGTCATTGGAATTATTGCTTATCGTATGTATAAAAAACAAGCTGTGAAGCCTAAGGTCTGGAAAGTATTAGTTAGTATACTTGTCGGTCTTTTTTCTTTTTCAATTAATTTGAATTGGTTTGATACTCTGGTTAAGCTTTCAATCTTACCACTAGGTGTCTGGATTTTGTATGGGTTTTTGAAAGGAAAGGAAGGGCGCTGGCAAACTTATCGACCTTTTGCCTGGTTGGGCTTTTTTGCTAATTATATTTTCTTGGCAGCTACATTACTAGCCATTCCGACCCATCATTGGGTATATCCTGAAAATGAACTTTCTACGTACCTATCAAATACAGAGAATGCTTCGATAATAAATACACATTCTTCGGCATTGGACCGCTCACTAAATAAAGAAAGTTTGCTGAAACAAATACATAACATGAAACAAGAACCGATTAATAGTGAAGAATGGTATCAAAAGACGTATATGGAACCTGATATAAAGAAAATAAATGAACGGTTTCCCTATCAACTCACCGAAACATCCTCTAAATGGGGGAGTGGTCTAGAGATAATTATTTACGTTGAAGCCGATGGAAAAGGATTGTTAGTAACTACTCCGAAAAGGCAGTTCTATTTTCGCTCCGTAGAGTCATTGCTGAAAGGAGGGAATTAACTATGGTGAACATTAAGATTTGGGGCTTTGCCTTGTTAGGTACAGTGGTACTGGCGATCGTAGCGATTTATTGGTTTTATTTTTCAAAACCAACTACTTTTCTGACAAATGAACAATTGATTGGGAAGATTAATCAGGCCTTTCCAGAAGCGCCTGTAAGGGTTATCCGGGATATCGTTCATGTTGATGAGCGGCATATATTCGTCCCATTTATTTCTGAAGATGATCATTATGGGGGAAGTTATTGGGCATGGCAAAAGCATAAATGGCAGGCTGTAGCGATGGACACAATCGGGGGACCGCATGTTTGGAAGATTAATAGCAAAGATCCATCAACGTTCCACTTGCTATGGAATATTCATCCCGATGACCAAGTAAGTTATCTAAAGTTCTATTGCGTGAGAGATAGAGGATACCATGGTTTTGATGGGGGTGTAATGTATGACCCCAAAATCCAAATGGAGAAAAAGGTCAGCTTTGAGGAGAATTCTTATGGGGTATTGCGGCTACCGGATAATTGGTTAACCTTTATGAAAGCATTTCATAAGGTGGAGTCTGCTAAAGTCCCCGACCTACTTTTCAGTAGTATTTTCCCCGTAGATCAGATGTATTTTGGCTGGACTCCTTACGACAAAATGGATAAAGAGGTCATTCTAAAGAGCACAGGAAATGGCGGTGGCTTTTCTACTGGTAATGGAGGCGTAGATTTTATCAGGTATCTAAATGAATCGGAGATTGAGTCGCCTAAATAATTGGGGGTTAAGCTGCCCGTTTTCAACAGTGGGAGAGATGCCAGAATCAAGGCATTAATAAAACGGGCTTGTTTAGCTAACAAGCCCGTTTTTTGCTGTAACATAGAAACTTATTTACTCTCGCTTGCTGTTTCATCCTTTTCCAACAAAACGATTAATCCAGGCAATAAAATTCCTCTGATTAAGAAGGTATCTAACAATATCCCCACGGCGACAATGAAGCCGAAAATAAATAGTAATTGGATGGGCTGTGTCATTAATACGGCAAAGGTGGCTGCAAGAATAATTCCGGCAGAAGAGATGACTCCGCCAGTGTTTGCAACGGCTATTTCTACTGCTTTTTTAACAGAGTGCGTTGCTCGTTCTTCTTGGAATCTTGAGATGAGCATGATATTGTAGTCAATTCCAAGGGCGACCAAGAAGACAAATGCATAAAGCGGAACACGGTTACTGATGGTGTCGATATCAAAGAACAGGCTACTTAAGAACGTTCCTAATCCTAATGCAGCAAGGAAGGAGATTAAAATCGTCCCCATCATGTAAATCGGCATTTTAAATGATTTCGTCAAGATAATTAACATCGCAAAGATTAAAATCGTTTCCAACAAAACAATGACAATGACATCCCTATTGTTAACGGAGCGGTCATCCACTTTAACGGCTGTCTCCCCAGCGAAATAAAGCTTTCCATCAAGATGGCTGATAGCTGTTATTTGTTTGGTGTTTTGAATGATTTTTTCTAATGCATCGATCGTTTTAACAGAGTAAGGGTTTCCTTTAAACGTTAGACTAAAATGAAGATGCTTATTATCTTGGGTTGTTTCGGTTAAGCGAACATTGCTAACAAGTGGCTGCTCAGCAAGGATACTCCCTAATTTTTCCTGCTCATCAGCAGTAATGCTTTCGGATGATTCAAATACAACGGCTGTTGGGGCAAGATCGCCTTCTTCAAACTTTTGTCCTAAAATTTCATAGCCTTGGCGGGAGGCCATATCCTTCGGAAATGATTTCATCATGTCAAACTCATACTTCAAATTAAACAGGTTACTTGCAGATAGTAGTAAGAAAATACTAATGATGGCAACAGAAAGACCTGGCTTTCTTACAACAAAACGACCAATTTTCCCCCAAAGAAAATGATGATTAGCTGATTGATCTCCCACTCGGGGAATCTTAGGCCAGAAGGACTTTCTTCCGAAAAATGTAAACAGAGCAGGAACAAGAGTAATGGAAGCTAGCATGATCACGACCATGGTTGTAGCGAAGGTGGGAGCAAAGTTCTTATAGTCGCCAAATTGGGCAAAGAATAAAACGAGCATCGCAGCTAAAACGGTACCACCTGAAAAGAAGACAGGCATCCCTGTTTCTCGCATCGCTGCTTTCATGGCATCAAACTTACTTTCATGATTCGTGAGCTCTTCTCGATAACGAGAAAAAACAAATAATGAATAATCAATCATCGCCGCAAATAATAGAATCGACATAATCGACAGTGTTTGATTGCTCAAGGCAAGGCCTGCTTTCCCCATTAACCCAAGTGCTTGCATTACCACTTCATAAACAAAGACTGCTGCTAAGAGAGGTATCAAAGCTAATAAAGGGGAACGATAAATCACAATTAATAGAACAAGGATTAATCCTACAGTTGATAAAATAAGGACAACATCTGCACGTGAGAATAGATCAAGAGAGTCTGTTGCTATCCCCGCAGGTCCTGTAACATACAACGTTAAATGGGATGAATAAGCGACAATTTTCTTGATTTGCTTTAGAGATTGCTTCAATTCTTTTGTTTCTAACGAAGCATTAAAGGTTAAAGGAATTAAGGCAGTCGTCTTGTCGTCAGAAAAGAAGCTAGCTGCCGCTTGAGGAGGTAAGGATGCTAAAGGGATGATTTGTTCTACCCCTTCAATATGGGCACTATTGATTTTATCTAAAACCTCTGCTAGCTGTGTGACCTCCAACTTTCCATCTTTAGACTGGAAAACTAAAATTCCAGGAGTCCCTTCGTTATTAGGAAAATACTGATCTACCTTTTTTTGTGCAATTACAGATTTTGCATCTTCAGGGAGAGAATCAATTCTGGAAACCTCATAATCTTTCGCACTTGGAGCAAATACAGCCAAAACAATTGTAATGACTAACCAAGCGGCTAGGGTAATCCACATCCCCTTTTTCGTTGATACACGGTCGGTAATAGCTTGTAAGAATGATTTCATCTTTTGCCCTTACTCCCTTCTTTATAAAAAAATACGAAAGTGACACAAATGTCACTTGAGAGAAAAAATAAATTGACACCATTGTCACTAACATTATCTTTTAAAGTTACACAAGTGTCAATTTATGTATTTGTAAACATACCGTGACGAATAATTTCTTTAATTGAGCTGACCCATATTGAATGTGGGATATCATAATGATTGGGGATGGCGACAGATTGAAAAATATATCCCAAAATTAATGGCTCCGGTATATGAGGATTTAGTTTCTTTTCTTCCTTCCCCAATTGGATGAACTCCTGTAAATATTGATACATATTTAAAAGAAGTTTCTCTAATTTCTCCTTATTTCCCTTTACTTTTTGGTTACTATTCACCGGAATCTGTTGACCTATCTTTATCATTTTCTGAATGTCTGAATAACTGAAGATAAGGCTTAAAAGAAAGTCAAATTGAGCTTCAAACCCTTTATGTGCTTTTATTTGCTGTAACTCCATAAGAAAGTCATTCATTTCATAGAGCATATAGTCAGTTATTAACTCTTCTTTATTTTCAAAGTACTTATAAATTGCACCTCGTGATACTTCTAAATCATCAGCCAACAGACTAAATGTAAATCCTTCATAGCCATGAAGAAGAAGAAGTTGTTTTGTTGCTTGAAATAAATCATCTGTAGAGAATTTGCGTTCACGTGCCATTATTTCACCCCAATTCCTATTATAAACAATGAATGAACCAATGGAAAATAACACTTCTTCTTTTTCCTAATATCCTTGGTAAAGAGGGTTTCCAAGGCTGGCTAATTTAATGTCAGGCGCCAAAATAAATATATTGACAAAAATATTTATTTGTGCTATAATTATATGTTTATTGACGTAGTAATTTATCCGCTGTATGATTAACTCCTGGCTATATATTAGCTGGGAGTTTTTTGCTTTCTAAAAAAAGGAGGGAATTTTTTTGGAAAATAAAACGGAAAGTTTAACGGCGTTAGTCAGCTGCTTTGCCAGGGCATATCATGCCTCGAACAGCAGTCAGCCAATTTTTAATGATGTTATCGCCAGTTATCTGTTGAAAGAGGAAGAAAAGCAGTTAATCGCTAGCAATTGGGCTAATGCCATTGCCTTTTTTGATCCGGGAAAAAGTGAAACCTTGAAGACATTTGCTGAAAAATTACAGTGGGTGATGAATAACCAAACGATTCCTCAACTAGTTAGCCGAGTAAGGTATGCGGAAGACGGACTGAAGTCTGCTATTGCACGAGGTGTAAGCCAATATATCATTCTAGGAGCAGGATATGACACATTTGCCTATCGTCAGAAAAATTTGCCGGAAGATTTTATCATCTATGAGGTAGACCACCCCGCAACCCAAGCATTTAAAATAAACCGCCTTCATGAAATGGGAATTGAAATTCCTACAAATGTAAAATTTGTTCCAGTGGATTTTAAACATGATTCCTTACGCAACGAGCTGAAAAAAAGTAGCTATGACGAACAAAAATATTCCTATTTTAGTTTGTTAGGTGTTGTGATGTATTTAGATAAAGGAGATTTTTTTAACCTCCTATCCACTATTGCGGAGATGTCCGTGAACGGAAGTTCGTTCGTATTTGATTATCTCGACGATATGGCTTTTAATGATCATGTGGCATCGAAGAAATTAATTCAAATGCGGCAAATTACCGCTCAAACAGGTGAACCAATGGTTACCGGCTTTGACCCGTTTGAACTAGACCGGGAACTGCAGGATTGTAATATGCTAGTTTATGAAAATCTCTCTCCAGTAAATATAGAAGAATTGTACTTCGCGGGCAGGGAAGATGGATTACATGCTTTTGACCATTTTCATTTTGCTCAATTAGTCGTTCATAAATAATCAGGATTCTAAAAACATCGTTCAATTTATTATGAACGATGTTTTTTTTACTTTCCTGCTTTCTCTGAATAGGAATGACAGTCCAAATAGCATTGTTATATTTTGGGGAGAAGTCAAGATCCTGAAATTAGGAAGATAAGCGGCAAGATACCGAATGCTATGTTAACAAAGAAATGACAAACAATCAGAGGAAACAATCTCTTTTGCTTATAAAAGATGATGCCACTGCCAATTCCCCAGACAAAGAAAGCGGCTGAATAAACAACAGCTCCGCTTAAACTAACAGCTAAAATAAGGTGTTGCAAAGCAAAGCCGACAGCTGGAATTAATATTCCAAGCCACACTTTTTTATAATGCTTGATAAATAATGGTTGGGCATAGCCTCGGTACATTAATTCTTCCATCGGTGCGTTTAAAAAAGGAAAAATGAAAGATAGGCATGCTGTTAACCATATAAGCCATCCAGGACGTGGAAAAGTAAAGATTTCTTCATTTCCATTAAAAACGGATTGGAAATGCTGGAATAATTCGGTTCCATACATAATAAACATGACTCCTAGAACAGTCAATACGAATGGAACATACAAAACTAACAGCCATAACATACCGGAGAAAATATCTTTTATCAAACGGTCTGAACGAAAATCGATTAGTTCTTTAATGGAACGACCTTCTTTTGTTAACAGACGTTGTAAAAGGAAAAAACATAGTACATTGACGACAGTAAAGTAAACGTTTGAAAATTCAGGTAAATAAGGAAAGTGAAATGGTAAACCGAATATTTTTAACATCAAAAAGAGAAGCAACAAAACAATGACCAGCAAAGGGAACCGGATAAATGAGGCAAGCCATGCATTTCTCATTAAGTTAACACCCCTTATCAAAATATTCAGATACAATTATGTTCATGATTACCGATTATTTTTTAAAAGGAAAGAAATAACAAATATTGTTTTCGGAAATGCAACCATTTATTTTCGTTAAACGAGGTTATTGTGAAGGGGGAAACAGGGGTGCTTGATCAGGTTTATCAAGAATATGTCTCGGAAAGGAGGCGGCTTAGTGATTTCAAGCTGTCTTTATTCTTGATAAAAAATGTAAAAACAGTAAAGAATTTTTTTCAATGGACATACTGTATGATAAGCATTTCCATTGAGGTGATTATGTTGGGGATTTTCGCTAAAGTATCAAATCTATGTTGGCAAGGCCTTACTTTAAAACATATTTCTCACAAAGAAATTGTTATTCCATATTTATTGTTTGTTGTAATGGCATTATTGTTTGAATTGTTTTTGGTGGCATTATTTAGCGTATCTTGTTTTGTATTTTATTTTTATGGATATAGTCCAGACTTTGTCTATTATGTAAGTGGTGCAATTTTGTTATTCATATTGGTTATAACAGTTTCAATAATAATAACAATCATTGTAAGGCATAAAATGATTTTCATTAAGAACGCCTCCGAATCTAGTTTTAGAGTCCCTGGGGACTGAAATCGGTAACGGGGGGAGAAGAATCTCTGAAAAGGTTTCTAGAGAACGGGAGTAAAAAAGAAAGAGCGTTCCAATGACCGGAAAGAGCAAAAAGAGCTTCCGATAGGAAGAAACGCATTTCATACTAGTCAGCCCTTCATATGAATGAAGGGCTAAAGGTGTATTCCAATTAATTTACACGTAAGTTATGTACCAAGTTCCCTCCTAGTATGAGAACAATGGTAAAACATACGAACAGTGCTAGGCACTGTTCGTATGTTGGTTAATTAAATTTATATGTGACAGCCTGTGATATTTCTTTTTTCTTAACGAGAACCAAAATGGAAGGTAACAGCATGCCGCGCACTAAAAATGTATCCATTAATACGCCTAAAGCCATGGTCAATCCGAATAAAAATAGTTCTTGTAATGGTTGTGTCATTAATACAGCGAAGGTTGCTGCTAAAATGATCCCAGCTGATGAAATCACCCCTCCAGTTAAGGCTACTCCGTTGCCAACCGCTTCTTTCCATGAATACTTTTGAGCCTCTTCCTTAATACGCGATACAAGCATGATGTTGTAATCCACGCCAAGCGCAACCATGAATACAAATGTGTAAACAGGTAACCGATAACTGATTGAGTCGTAACCTAAGATATTATGGAAAATAATCCAACCGAATCCAAGGGTTGATACATATGACAACAGAATTGTCGCCATCATTAGGAGAGGCATCAGTATCGAACGAGTTTGTATCCCGAGCATGATGGTGATTAAGATTGTGACTAGAGAGAATAGGATGATCGTATCTCTTTGATTCATGACTCGGATATCTAATTGTTCGGCCGTTTGTCCAGCATAGTGTAACTGATAGCTGCTGGTTGAAAGGCCGCTTTCACTGAGGAATTTCTTATCTTGATCGTGGAGCTTTTGAACGGTCTCAAGTGCACCAACATCATATGGATTATCTTTTAATACTAACTGCAGTTTAACTGCCTTTTTATTTTCTCCAATTAAGCCATGTGGAAGCTTCGTAGCATCGCGGATCATTTCTTCTGTTATTCCCTGGCTGATTGAATCAACTCCATTAGTATTCTTCAATTTTGCTTCAAGGGTTTTGACACTTTTTAAAAATTTATCATCTAAAACGATTTGGTCATCCTTTGTTAATATAACAGTGACCGGTGCTAATTGCCCTGCAGGATAGTGTTTTTCTAATAATTCAAAGCCTTGGCGGGAAGAAAGTTCTTCCGGGAACGACTTCATAATATTAAATGAATAATGGATGGAAGTCGTATTGAATGCACCGGCCAGCAACGTAATTAAAAGAATACCAGTTAATATGGCAGGGTGTTTCGTTACCTGCTGACTTACTTTGTGCCAAAAACCAGTTTTCTTTTTTACTGTTTCATCAACCTTCGGAATAAATGGCCAAAATGCTTTTCGACCTACTAGGGCAAAAATGCTTGGTATTAATGTTAGTCCTGCAGCAAGAATAAAGACCATTGCTACAGAAAATACAGGAGCAAAATGGTTATATGGCATAAATACCGTTGTAAAAAGTGTTAATACTGCAAGAAGGACTGTACCACCGCTGAATAAGATTGGCTCTGAGACATGATGAATCGCTTCTCCCATAGCGTCGAATTTTGAAGAGTATTTTTTTAACTCTTCGCGATAGCGGGAGAAAATAAACAAACTATAATCTGTTAATACAGCAAACAGTAGGACGAGCATAATCGAGATAGCTGAACTGTCGAGCACAAACCAATCACTTTTTCCTGAAATTCCTAATACTCGATCGACGACTTGGTACACTATCGCTGCAATGATCAATGGAATAATCGCTAACAAAGGAGAGCGATAAATGATCAATAATGTAACAAATATCAAAGCAATGGTGGCCATCATTAGCACAAAGTCGGCATTTTTAAAAATGGAGATGGTATCTGAGGCGATTCCTGCCGGCCCTGTGATTTTGACCTGTAAGCCTCCTAATTTCATTTCTTTTAGTTTTTGATTCAGTTCTGTAATGACCTTATTGGCATCATGTGAATCTGTGTTCTCTTTTAAGGTGAAATTTAGTAGAAGTGTAGTCCCATCCTTTGAAAACATTTGATCCTGTACAGGTGGAGGAAATTGATGGAAAGGAAGCGAACTTTCCACGTTTTTCGGTTTATCATTTGAACTGAGCCATTTACTGATTTCGGTTATCTTTTCCCGATCCTTAGCGGTGATTTTATCATCACGATGAATGACCAGTAATCCTGTTAAGCCCTCTTTAGAAGGAAATTGTTCTTTTAATATTTGATTGGCTATTGCAGAAGGCGTATCTTTTTTTACACTTCCTTCTTTGCTGCTCACGGAATATTGTTTTGCAGAAGGTGCCAGTGCGCTTAATATGATAACAGCTGCAATCCAAATAAAAAGAACCACTTTTGCACCGCGTTTACTACTTGAAAATTTAACTAAACTTTGTAACGGGTTAAGCATGTTATTCAACTCCTTGGCAAATTTTTCCTTCATCTTAAACGCTGATTGTGAATGGAGTGTGAATAACAGATTAAAAATAGAATATTGTGAAGGTGGTCAAGAGCGAGTAGCAAAGGAATTTTTTTAGGACAAATTTGCATCTAACTCTTTAAAATATGAAACATTAAGCTTCATTTTTCGTAGATACTGATATGGAAGGATGGTGTGCCAATTGAGCAGATACTCGATTGAAGAATTCATTAAACAAACGGAGCAAGAGGATAAGGGAGAAGGCTTCTTTGAATTAGAGACGCCTCGGATGTTGGAAGTAAACCTTGACGGACAAGTATGGGCCAAGGCAGGATCGATGGTAGCTTACCATGGAGAAATGAAATTTGTTCGAGAAGGAATTTTGGAGCACGGTCTTGGAACGGCGTTTAAAAAGGCATTAACGGGAGAAGGTGCCTCGTTAATGAAAGCCAATGGTAAGGGAAAATTATATCTCGCTGATGGGGGTAAAAAGATCATTATCCTAAATTTACAAAATGACTCTATCTTCATTAACGGTAATGATTTACTCGCATTTGAACCAAGTATTAAGTGGCAGATTAAATTAATGAAACGAATTGCTGGGATGATGGCTGGCGGCTTATTTAATGTCCGTTGTGAAGGAACTGGTATGATTGCTTTTACCACTCATTATGAACCGCTCACATTAAAAGTTACACCAGGACAGCCAGTGATTACCGATCCAAATGCTACTGTAGCTTGGTCCGGGAATCTCCAGCCGATCATTCAAACTGATATTAGTTTCAAGACATTTCTTGGAAGAGGAAGCGGCGAGTCGATTCAAATGAGGTTCGAGGGTGAAGGATTTGTGGTCGTTCAGCCTTTTGAAGAGGTCTATAGGGTGGAGAAAAGTTAATCTAGATTAATTGGGGGGGGAACCGTTTAGAAAATATAAGCGGTTCTTTGCTTTTTTAACCTATTTCGCATAAGGGGTTGTTGGGTTGGAAGCTTTGGGGGCATTGAAGACAAAACTGGTTAAAACATCTAGAAAAGTGTCCTTAAAGGCATCTTAAGGACGAAAAACTCGAGTGTTATGGTGAATCTGTCTAATAGAAGAGTCGTAAAGGACAAAAGGCTCGAGCGCTATGGTGAACCTGTCTAATAGGAGAGTCCTAATGGACAAAAGGCTCGAGTGCTATGGTGAACCTGTCTAATAGGAGAGTCCTAAAGGACAAAAGGCTCGAGTGCTATGGTGAACCTGTCTAATAGGAGAGCCCTAAAGGACAAAAGGCTCGAGTGCTATGGTGAACCTGTCTAATAGGAGAGCCCT
>NZ_DALZYO010000016.1:0-119606 GCF_031988165.1 Neobacillus sp. | reverse complement strand
ACAAAGAAATATTGAATGTTTATGACTATATAGAGACTGAAAAACGGAGAATCGATTCTTTATAAATTGGGGGTCTCACGTTGGGATATTGAACTATCGGGCAGTTTAAGAATAAGTTGATGAAATTTATTGAAAAGTTTTATATTTAATTATATTATTATACATAGAATATCTATATACATAGAATATTTATAATACAAAATAAAAATAAGGAGATTACAATGAAAAGTAAAATATCAATACTTAAAGTGTTTCTTATTTTGGGACTGTTATTTGCAGGAATTATTGCATATGGAGTGTATTGGGTTTTCTTTGATTGGAGCCGATTTAAAGATGAATTAATCAACCAATCTACTTCTCCAAATGGTACATATACGATAAATGCTTATCTATCTAATGGTGGTGCAACAGTTTCGTATGCAGTTTTGGGAGAATTAGTCTTTAATAAAGAAAATAAAAGATCGAAGAAAATATATTGGCAATATAGAGAGGAAAACGCAAAAATAGAATGGATAGATGACAATACAGTGATTATAAATAACGTGGAACTGAAGTTACCTAATGAAACTTATGATTATAGAAGTGGGATAAAATAATTATTAAAAATTATTTATTTGAAAGAAAAAGTAATATTTGGGCTAGTGGAAAGGAGATAAAGTTTGATGATTAAGAGGAAATTTTTAGTCCTTTTATTTTTAATAGCTAACCTTTTAGTCTTACTGTCACCATTTTTCAGAAAAAGTTCCGTAAGCAATTATGATGATCTAAAAAATGCTGCATTTGGTTTTCCGTTCCCTTTTGTTAATCAAGACCTATCCAGCTATGACCCACCATTTCCTTATGTTATGTCTATTTCTTCTCCCTGGGAAAATCCTATGTCAATAAATCTGTTATCTTTAATTGCCTCTTTGTTTGTTGTAAATGTGCCAATTTATTTTATTTACTATATATATGGTTTACTCAGGAAGTAATTTTTCATAATTTTCAGCACTCAGATCCAAAGTGTCTTATTCGACTAACGGGCAGTTTAGCTTAATAAAAATTTGTAAAATTGACAATAAAACCATAAGGTATTTTGTAGAACAAATAGAATTATATGGTACATAGGTTAACAATAGACAAAGAGAGAGGGGGTAATTTAGATGAAACTTATTGTCGCTACTATTTTTATTTCGATGTCTTTATTAATGTTTTTTATCAACGGTATTGTATCGAATGTTGCATGGTATTTTTTAAAGGTATATGAATATCCGTTTTCAAGTTCAATCGTTCCTTGGATTCCTTGGTTAACATTGATTATTGGTCTTTATTTTTTCTTTAAATATATTTTCGAAACAAAATAACAAAAAGGAATTAGTCAGAGTAGGATGTTTAATTAAAAGCTAGTGAACAAGTGTACTTAAACTATCGGGGGCAAGAGTTCAAGATCATGATGAGTTGCGGTGGCAGCTCATTTTCTTATTGTGCTAACTGGCAGGATAGTTTAAGAACAGCTATCGGACTATTGGTCTATTTATTCGTAATACGTATTATATTAAAGTATAAAACGAATTTGAGGTGGATAAATGAAAGCCATTGTGTACACAAGGTACGGTCCCCCCGATGTTCTTGAACTAAAACAGGTAGAAAAACCTATTCCGAAAGAAAATGAAATCTTAGTTAAAGTAAAAGCCACAACCGTAACAGTAGCAGATATTAGGTCACGGAGTTTTACAGTTCCTCCTACTTTTTGGCTGCCTGCACGTATAACACTTGGTTTGAGACGACCAAAAAAAGAGATATTAGGAATGGAGTTAGCTGGTGAAGTGGAGTTGGTTGGAAAAAATGTAAAAAGATTTAAGCGAGGGGACCAAGTTTTTGCAGCATCCTTGGCTGGATTTGGTGCTTATGCCGAATATAAGTGTTTGGAGGAAGATGGACCTGTAGCTATTAAGCCTTACAATATAACTTATGGAGAAGCTGCTGCCATTCCTATTGGAGCTCGTACAGCATTGTATTTTCTTAGGAAAGCAGGTATAAAGAGCGGTCAATCGGTTTTAGTGTATGGTGCTTCAGGAAGTGTAGGAAGTTATGCAGTTCAGATTGCCAAATATCTCGGAGCAAATGTTACAGGGGTATGTAGTACCACGAATTTGGAATTAGTAAAATCTCTTGGAGCTGACAAAGTAATTGATTATACAGCAGAGGATTTTTCTAGTACAGGAGAAACATATGATGTCATCTTTGAAGCAGTAAACAAGAGTTCCTTTTCAGCTTGTATGAAATTGTTAAAGAACAATGGTACCTATATAAATGTTACTGAACCGCTACCAAGTGTTCAAATGCTATGGACTAAATTGACGAGTAGCAAGAAACTATTATTGAGCCGAAATTCACCTGAAACTTCAGAAGCATTAAACTTCCTTAAAGAACTTGTTGAGATGGGGAAGATAAAAGTGGTCATTGACAGATATTATTCGTTTGATGAGATTGTGGAAGCTCATAGATATGTGGAGAAAGGACACAAGAGGGGAAATGTTGTCATAAATGTTGAACATAACAACAAATCCTAATAAGTGAAGCACTAAATGCACGCCCCCAAGGTGAATAAATTAGTAGTGTAAATCACCAAATTATGAATAATAAGATTGTGAAGAATTGTACTTAAGCTATCGAAAGCAATAGTTGAAGATCCAGCTGCCATTTAGGCGGCTATTCTTATTGAACGGAGCATTTTAGTGGAAGAATAAGGATTTTATAATTTAGAATTTTAAGTTATAATGAATGATTAAAAAATTATGGAGGTAGAAAAAATGGGCGAAAGTGCAATAACTCCTCAACCACCCTATTATGCAGTGGTATTTACTTCGCAACGAACTGATGGCGATAGAGGGTATGGTAAAATGGCTGAAAAAATGGAGGAATTGGCTTCTCAACAACAAGGTTTTTTAGGCATAGAAAGTGCAAGAGATAGTAGATTAGGTATAACTGTTTCATATTGGGAGTCCTTAGAGGCAATAAGAAATTGGAAAGAAAACTCAACCCATAAATTTGCACAAGAAAAAGGCAAAGAAGAATGGTATAAAAACTATACTGTTAGGATTTGTAAAGTTGAGAGGACATACTCCTTTGAAATGTAATTATTTTTAAGCTACCTGGTGCATTAGTTTAACAAGACATATACTTATGATCTTCCACAATCGGGCGCTAATGTTGAGTAAAACAAGTAAAAAATGATCAAACTGTAGATTTTGAAAGTTGTATCGTTTATAAAAAAGATGTACCGTTAAAAAGAAAGTTATACTGTTTTCTGATTATGTTTCGGTAATTGGACAGATGGAAAATATCGTTATATAAATAACGTTTCATGCAATGTAAGGTTTGAAAATACAGCGAATGCTATTGGACCTTGTAATGGACATATATTTGGCTTCTTTTCTGGCTATTAAGTAAATATGTCTGGCTTAACAGGAGAAACATTGGTCGATTCTTATACAAACAGATACGTGAGCGCGTGACACAAAAGACCAATGGCGAGTCCAGTTAAATAGATATAAAAGAACAAGACAGCATCACCTTTTCATTTGGTGATGCTGTGCTATTGTTTTTGCCTTTCATATAATAAACCTTCCACTTTTTCTTGCTCCTGCATCATGTTTATTTGAAGTGTTTGAGAAAATAGATTGTAAAGTAGAAAAGAGTCATTTAATGTGTTTTTTGCTTCATAAACATTTTTCTTTTCTACTTAACTGTTGTATTAACCCGTCTTCTTCAATTAAGTTTCAGAATGAGTTTCTTTTTTCACTACTTTTTATATTGAACGGCATAAACATATTTAGATGTTAAAATATATTGTTTATTGATATAGACTAATTCATGTTTTGAATTGTAAACATGTTGGGTTACTTCTAATATAGGCATCCCTACTGAACAATTTAACAATTCAGCAATTTCTTTCGTTGAAAAGATAATTTGAAAATAATCTTCGAAAATTTGTAATTTAGTGTGTAGTTCTCTTTCTAATTGCTCTAAAAGAGAATCTTGTATATTTGTTAAAAAAGTATAGTTGGTTGGTAAATAATCAATTTCTAAAATGCAAGGTGTTTCATCTACTTTTCGCACTCTTTTTATTAAAATTATTTCGTTCTTTCTATCTTTTAATTCAGCAAAAAGTTCATTATGCACCGCTTCATTGTGAAAAGCAATGATTTCTGTCGAAGGAAATCTACCCATTTTTTTACATGTTTCAGTAAAACTTCCACCGGTTAGGACATTTTCTGTGTGAACAACATTATTTACGAATGTCCCTTTTCCTCGTTTTTTAATCAAAATATCTTGATCCACAAGTCTTTGAAGCACGCTCCTAACAGTTACACGACTAACATTATATGTTTTTTCTAGTTGTGCTTCAGAAGGAATCTTTTCTCCAGGTTTATATTCACCCTCTTGAATTTTTTTTTGAAGAATTGCATAAAGTTGCTCTTGTAAAGTGATAGCATTCAATTGATTTAAGTTTTCCATTCCAATTCCCACCTTGATATCATTGTTATTCAGAAGTGCATTTCATTATAGATGAAAAAGTTGATATTAAAGCATTGACAGCACTGCCAATGTTGTATTAACCTATATCTGTATAATACAACATAATACAAGTATAGGGAAGGTGTAAAAGATGGAGCGCAAAATTGTGATTGCTTCACATGGAAATTATTCGCAGGGTTTAGCTCATGCAGGCAATATGATATGTGGAGATCTTCCTTATGAATTGGAAGCGTATACTTTACTTCCGGGAATGTCTGCGGCTGATTTTGTGGAGAAACTTGAAAAAGAAATATTATCAGATGTGAGTGCAGAAAAAGAATATGTTATTTTGACGGATTTGTTTGGTGCGAGTGTTTGTAGTGCGATGTGCCAATTATTGAAATATGAAAATGTAAAGGTTTTCGCTGGTATGAATTTAAATTTATTGTTGATGGTTTGTATCGAGTATACACAAAAAATTGGAGAGAAAGAAGCACATGAAATTGTTGAAAAGGCACGAGAAGGTATACGATATGTTCAATTAAGTCCTATGATCGAAGAAGAGTTTTAATTAACTGGAGGCAATTATGAGAGATCGAAATTTTTTAGATATGTTCCAACAGAAAAAGGTTATCTTTGGCATGCTACATTTGAAAGGAACCTCAGAGAAAGATGTAATGGAAAGATTGAAGAGGGAACTAGACGTTTATGTAAATAATGGATTAGATGCTGTCATTATTGAAAACTATTTTGGTACTTATAAAAATTTAGAACAAGGATTGCAATATATTGAAAAATGCAAATTACCTATTCCTTATGGTGTAAATTGTTTAAATGTCGATCAAATGGGATTTGAATTAGCCAAAGGATATGAAGCAAATTTTGTACAGTTAGACTCTGTTGTAGGGCATGTACAACCTAGAGATGAAGAAACTTTAGACGCTTTCTTTACTAAATGGTATCAAGATTATCCAGGATATATTTTAGGAGGAGTACGTTTTAAATATCAACCGGTATTATCGAAAAATACGGTAGAACAAGATTTAATCATTGCACAAGACCGTTGTGATGCGATTTGTGTTACAGGAGAAGCAACTGGACAAGAAACTTCAACAGAGAAAATTATCCAATTCAGAAATACTTTGGGGAGCTTTCCACTCATTATTGGTGCAGGTGTTACTCCTGAAAACATGAAAGAACAGTTTAAATATGCAGACGGCGCAATTATCGGCAGTTATTTTAAAGAAAAACATGTAGCAGAAGAAGATGTATCAATTGAAAATGTCAAAGCAGTAGTAGAAGCAGTAAGCAATATACGGAGGGGTTTTAATGATTAAGTTAGTGAGAGTAGATCATCGATTATTACATGGACAAGTCGCATTTTCATGGACAAAAGTATTAGGAACAGATTGTATTTTGATTGCCAATGACGCAGTTGCGAAAGATTCTTTACGCATGGCAGCTTTACGCATGGCAAAACCCGAGGGAATTAGATTGGTAATGAAGAGTATAGAGGATTCTATAACATCTTTAAATAGTGGGGTAACAGACAAATATAAATTATTGATTATTGTAGAATCTGTAGAAGATGCGTATCGATTATCTGAAAAAGTAGATGTAATAAAAATGATTAATTTAGGAGGTGCAAAATTAATAGAAAATAAACGACAAATTTCTAAAGCTTTTTCAGTTTCTGATAAGGACTGTGAGTTACTACGTAAAATGAATGATAAAGGAATCCGATTGGAAATTCAAATGGTGCCTGATGAGCCAGCTAAAGATGTAATGAATTTAATTTAAAAAGGAGACTCGAGGCATGTTAACACAAACATTGCTTATCTTTTTAGTAGCAATTTTAGGATATTTAAACAGTTATTTCGGTAGTAGTATGATTAGTCGACCAATTGTAATGGGAATGTTAGTGGGGCTTGTTTTAGGAGATTTGACAACAGGTATTAAAGTAGGGGCTACATTAGAGTTGGTTTGGTTAGGAGCGATGGCTATAGGAGCAAGCAACCCACCAGATATGGTTTCAGGATCTATTATCGGAACATCGTATGTGATTGTAACAAACTCTAGTATAGCAACAGCAGTGGCATTAGCTGTTCCAATTTCAATGTTAATGCAAATGTTATGGAATTTATTAATGATTGTTTGGGTTCCGTTATTGGCTGCAAAAGCAGACAAATATGCCAATGAAGCGAATTATAGAGGAATTGATCGCATGCATTACATTGCTGTTTTTAGTCAGGCAATATTGTTAGCTGGTTTGACTTCTGCCGGATTCTTTTTAGGTTCAAAAGCTATTCAATCTTTTGTAAATATAATACCTAATTTTGTTAATTCGGGACTAAATTATGCTATGGGGATTATTCCGGCGATTGGTTTTGCGTTATTGGTTAGAATGATTGTGAGCAAAAAGACGGCTTGTTTCTTATTTTTAGGATTTTTATTAGTAGCATATTTAAAAATAAGTGTACTTGGCGTAACAGCATTTGCTTGTGTATTAACCGCTATTTTGCTATTCAATACAGGACTTTCATCTTCAAATAATCAAGTTCAGGAGGTTATTGACGATAATGAATTCTAATTCAGAAAAGTTAACGAAAAAAGAAATACGTCAAATCTTTTGGCGTTCTTGTCAATTAGATTCTTCTTGGAATTTTGAACGCCAACAGAATTTAGGATATTCTTATGCAATGGTGCCAGTTATTAAACGTTTGTTTAAGAATGATTCGAGAAAAGCAAAAGCTGCATTAAAAAGAAGTCTTGATTTTATGGCGATTACTCCGCAATTATCATCATTATTAATGGGGATTAATGCAGCGATGGAAGAAGAAAACGCTAATAATCCAGAATTTGATGATTCCGCCATTACAGCAGTGAAAACATCGCTAATGGGACCACTAGCAGGAATTGGCGATTCATTAATTGTCGGAACGTTACGGATTATTGCGACTGGAGTAGCTATTGGGTTTGCATCAAAAGGAAATATAATCGGTCCGCTTTTATTCTTGTTATTATACAATGTGCCAGGTTTTTTACTACGTTATTATGGTTTGAATTTTGGTTATAAATATGGGGCTTATTTTATTACAAATGCCGAAAAAACAGGCATTATGGATAAAGTCACATATGCGGCGAGTGTTGTTGGTTTGACAGCAATAGGAGGTATGATTGCAAGTTATGTTCAATTAGATTTATCCGGAATTATGATAGGTAGTGGGAAATTTGCGGAACCATTGACGAAATACTTGGATATGATTATGCCGGGACTCGTCCCTTTAGCTGTATTTGGAATAATGTATTGGCTGATTGGTAAGAAAATAAAAACGTCAAATTTGTTGTTAGGCAGTGTCTTTGTATGTATTTTTATTAGTTTTTTGGTTAGTTTATTTTAAACAAAAACCATAGAGTAGTATTATCCTCTTTAAGTAGATAGTATAAAAACCCATCAATTCATGATGAAATATAGATACGCACTGACCTAAAAAAATGAGACAAATAAAAACACCTTATGTTGAAGAATGGGTATGAAACCCATAATTACAACATGGAGGTGTTTTTTCTATGTCTAGAGCGAATAAACAATACCCATTTGACAAATTCCATGTAATGAAGTTGGTGAATGAAGCTTTAGATCAAGTACGCAGTCAAGAACAAATCGAACAGCCTGCACTTAAAAACACACGTTTCTTATGGTTGAAGAATCAGAAAAACCTAAATTCCGAACAACATGAAACCGCGTTAAAACTATTACTATTAGTTGAAGTACTGAGCTATTTAATTTGAGGTAGTCCAACACCTTCTTCTATAAATGGCATAAAGTAAATCTTGAAAATGGATGCCATCAGTTGGAGACCATTATGATTTCCCAACTTCCCTTAGTAAGACCTACTTTTATAGATGTCCCGACCAAAAGTACATCAAAAGGTTATGTACCAAGGTCTTATTGGATAGTGTAAGAAATACCTAGGGTTAATATCTTGATTCCTAATCCATAAAAATTAAATTTCGTTTTACTCGACTCTTTTATAATTTTTTTGTAGATAAATCTTTTTTCATTAAAATATGTGGAATTCCATCCTCCATAAATATACTTGATGAAGTCTGATAGCCAAGTTTTTTATAAAAACCCTCTGCCTGTGTTTGACCGTGTAATTTTACCTGGGATATTCTTTTTTCTTCTGCGATTACTTCTAACGCTTTAATAATTACTTTTCCAAGACCAAATTTACGGTAAGGCTCTAAGATACAGATTCTCTCCAATTTTCCAAATCCATCAACCCATCTTACTCGTCCAGTTCCAACAGGTTGTTCATTATAATAAACCAAAATGTGTTCAGAAAACTCATTAAGGGTGTCGAACTCATCAAACTCATCTTTCAATGGTACACCTTGTTCTTCAACGAATACTTCTTTTCTAATATGAAACGCTTTTTTTAAATCATTATCAATTGTTATTCTTTTTGAATTCATTTTTTTCAGTCCATTTCTAGAATTATTTAAACTGACTAGACAAAATTAATTTATAGTCATATAATTACTTTAAAACTTTTTTGTTGCAAGTGCAACAAAAATAATTGTATTAAGGAGTTTTATAAATGAAGGAAATTTTACGTGAAATTGGAATGATAGCGAGGTCATTAGATTCTATAAGTAATATTGAATTTAAAGAATTTGACCTTACAAAAGGACAGTATTTGTACCTAGTACGAATATGTGAAAATCCAGGAATCATTCAAGAAAAGTTAGCAGAGATGATAAAGGTAGACCGTACAACAGCAGCCCGTGCAATAAAAAAACTTGAAATTCAAGGGTTTATTGAAAAGAAAGATGATGATAATAACAAAAAAATTAAAAAACTATTTCCAACGGAGAAAGGTGAAAAAGTTTATCCCTTTTTAAAGAGAGAAGGAGAATATTCCAATTTGGTTGCTTTATCTGGATTTTCCCAAGAAGAAACAGAAACAATCTTTAATCTTCTTCAAAGAGTTCGAAAAAATATAGAGGTCGATTGGGAATTTGTAAAAAAGGGAAACAAGAGAGATTACTGATAAAGCTAATAGATTTATCTTTAAAACTGCCAGTTAGGTAGAGATAAATTACCTGGGATGCTGTGGCAGTCTTATCCCTGTTTGCTACCGGAACAGGTTTATTTAACAAGCGTCTTTATATAAAAACGGATTTCTTAGTCTAAATTCAATCAATCTAAAAAAGTAAGGAGAGAACTATTAGAATGACGATAGTTATTAAAAAGTGCACCCTTGAAGATTTACGCATACTTCAAAAAATAAGTTATGAAACATTTAATGATGCATTTCGAGAATTAAATACGCCCGAAAACATGAAAACCTATTTGGAAAGAGCATTTAATTTAGAGCAATTAGAAAAGGAATTATCTAATGTTTTTTCTTCTTTCTTCTTTTTATTTTTTAACGAAGAACTCGCTGGCTATTTAAAGGTTAATATCAATGAAGCTCAAACAGACAATATCGTTGAAGAGGCTCTTGAAATTGAGAGGATTTATATAAGAAGGAAATATCAAGTAAAAGGACTGGGAAAACATCTTATAAATAAAGGCATAGAAATAGCGAAAGAACAGAATAAAAAGAAAGTCTGGTTAGGCGTATGGGAGAAAAATAAGGGTGCAATCCAATTTTATCGAAGAATGGGTTTTGTTGAGAGTGGAGCCCATTCCTTTTACATGGGAGATGAAAAACAAACTGATTTTGTTATGACAAGAACACTTATATAATTGTAAGTTCTTGTTTAACTACTAGAAACGAGGTGGAATCAAGATATATAAAATCGATGAAGAAGAAAATATTTTTAACTTTATCGAAAAATACAGCTTTAGTAAGAAGCAGTTCAATAAGGGATTTTTAATTAAATGTAATTGAATATCATAATGAACAATTTGAGAAGATATTACTATTTGTTTAAAAGAGTTGAAATGATAGTTATTTACTTACTCTTTTTATTGGATATTAATGTTTTTTATAACAATTCATATTTAAATTCACAATCTGTTTAATTTTTGACACATCGATTTAAATGTTTCTATGCTATTCTTAAATTACTAAATTTAATTAAACATATAAAATCCTTGGAGGGTTATTAATGAGCTGTGGTTGTACAACAAGTTTAAAAGATGGGAAAGACATCGTTGACCATGTTAAAAGTAAAGGGAAAGAAAACTTTGCACCAACAGTGGCGCACGAGATTAGATGTGAGTGTGGAGAAACATTTACATTAGAAACAGTAATTATGAACTGCCCAAAATGTGAAATGACTTATGCGGTAACACCTTGTGGATCAGATGACAAAAATAATATAAAGCTTGCTGGCATAAAATACGCATAATAACTTAATTGTTTACACAAACAAAGAAGCTAAAGTAAATAGAAATTCAAAAATGGCATATCCATCATGATTTTGCCCAATTGAATTAAGAGGATTAGGTTGCTACTGCAACCTTTTTTTATTGAGTGGTCAGAATATAGTAAGGAAATGTTTATGGTAGATTTGTTTTAAAGATGATAAATCCACATCTGTGCTTGTTTTTGAAGCAGGTTCAAATATGAAAGAAGAATTAAGTAGTACAAATGGTGGAACCGCACTAAACTTATCCTCTGATAATAGATTTTCGTTCAATGGTTTACGATTTTTTTCTCATTATTATTCTTTTATTTATTACCTGGGGCAGGATGATCGACTCCCCTTACACGATGACTATGACCATCATCCTCTGTTGTATAAAAATCATAATAATGAACATGCATGCCATTTCCTACTGTAATCGCTGGTCCAGAGTATGCCTTATAATGATGAGTATGACCATTCTCGAAGACAACATATCCCTCTGTATAATGAATATGGTTACCATCCTGAGTTTGAATAGGGGGAGATGTAACGTCTAAACATTGATGAACATGCCCTGCCTCCATGGAGGTATAATCAACCGAACCATGATTATGGTGGGGAACAAACCCATTTGCAAAATCATCTTTTCCTATTTTTGCCATAAACTCACCTTCTTCTGAAATTGTTAACAATCAAACTTGATATGCCTTTGTTTCCTGTTGTTCGAAGTAATAATGAAACCTGTCTGTTTGTTGGATGAGCTGAGTATCTTTTCGGTTAAACTCCTCACCTAAAAATATTGCATGTTCTTTCATAATTCTAAGCCAAAACCTGTTTTCAGTAAGTGAACATTCTACAAATAATTGTTCAGTAATGGATTCGGGTCACGCTGCAAATGTTTCAGGGGCAACTAACATTTGTTTGACTGATCCGTACTTACATGACCAGGTAATTGGGGGTGATTTTGCATTTTACCCCTCCTGTAAAATGGCTTTATTACTAATGATATTACTTATTTATTCGAATATGTTTTGGACATGGTCAAATTTCTAATGTAATTAATTTAGAACCAAATTACTACTTTCATATTTTCAATTGGACGAGGAAAGATTTTGATACTTTTCGAAGGTTTAAAAGTGGGTATTTCTAATAAAAAATCAATGGCTAGTTTGAAATACATAAATAAACGAAAGAGCCAATCCTAACTTGGATTAGCCCTTTCACTTTATATAGGTTCTTTTACCAATTTGTAATTGCAACTAGTCCGCTGGATTTATTTCCCTAATTGAATTACTGTAATCATTTTACCGTATTCATTGTTTACTAATTATCTCTCCCTGGCTTGTAATAATAAGGATCACTTTTATGTTCGATTATTGCATTATTATCTATAAATAACGTTCCATTTTCTAAATAAGTCGCTAATATTATATTCTCCACTTTTTCCCCCATTTTTTCGAGTTCGTTATATAGCCAATCTCGATCTAATTTCAAATATTTCAAATTATGATAAACAATTTGACTGTCCATTATGAGTGGAATGGGAAGATACGTTTTACTAACCTTTAAATTTAAATCATTTGGTTGTACAGGACGATGTTCTGACTTAGGGATAACGCTAATATTACCAGTTGACTCCATAACCGCAATAGCAATATTTTGAGTATCAATGTACCCTTTTACCCTTAATTGTGACAATAACTCATTCATTGGCATCCTCACCTTTTTCAGTCCTTGTCTATCAATATCGCCATTATGAATTAATACCGTAGGACTTTCATAGAGAAGCCATCTTAATTTGTTATGTAAAGATAATCGGACTAAAATTTTATATAAAATTACCGTAATGGTAGCATAGATTATTGATTTTCCAATATTACCAACCTCAACCGGTGTACTAATGATATTGGTTAGGACAAGAATGTATAATAAATCGAAGGTGTGCATTTGAGCAACAGCCTTTTTTCCAGTTACTCTTAAAAAAATGTATCCCGCTATAAAAACGATTATGGCACGGAAGAATGTTTCCAAAATTACATCTCTCCTATAATTCGCTATATTTTCGTAAACATTCATATCGAACTAATGCTTTGCTAGTATTTGAAAAATAGATTGTTTTTAAACAATACGATTTGCATTACAAAAAGAGATTGGAATTTCCAATCTCTTTAACATTCTTAGGAATATTATTTGTAAATGTACCTATACTTTTTGTAAATGTACCTCTACTTTTTGTAAATGTACCTCTACTTTTTGTAAGGCTATATTTACAACCCAAGTTTTGAATTAGCATTGAAGCTATGTGAGTTCTTTGACTGTAAATGTGAGGATTTATTTCAATTAGAGAAACCTGGGAGGGAACAAAATGAAAAATAATAGTATTCAACAAATGGCGTCTTATATGATTTTGTTTTTATTAGGAACTGTATTCTTTTATTTTAACGATGGTCTTCAAACAAGCATTACCTATGGAGTAGGGTTTATCATCTTTGGTTTAGCATTTGGATTCCTAAGAAAGTTATTTTCTAAAAAGGACAAAGAATCAGTAGATTACCCGTTACCAGAGACAGATGAGCGAATTGAAAAATTAAGTTTAAAGCTTATGGCCCAAATTTTTGCGCTTTCCCATTTAATCGGTGCTGTAATACTATTCGGTTTATATATCACCGATAAAGGTTCAATGATACGAGTAGATTATGTTCTGGCCTATGTGGTAGTAGTTCTGTTTTTCACTTTAACTTTCGGTCCAAAAATCGTTAAAAATTTTGATCAATAATCAGTAAAAAGGAAGCAACCTCTATTGCTTCCTTTAAAGTCATTTCTTCTTTCGAATAATATCTGCCGCATAGTCTAATTAGAACATCCCCTTTCATAAAATTATCCAATATCAATCAAGAAATAATTAGTGTAAATAAAGGACAGTTCAAAAAATAACAGGTACTGTACCAGTTTCTGCTGCTATTTTAGGTGGCTTTTCCTTCTTGGACTACCATGTATCTTACATTTTCTGTGGTAAATTATTGTTTCATGGTTGGCTAACGGACAGCTTGGTTGGAGAAAAGGACTTTTTTAATGGCAGATAGAATAATAATTAATGTGGGTTATTAATAAAAAAATCCAGAAGGGACGGAGAGGAAATTATGTCATTATTACAAAATATAATTTCCATAACTGTTATAGTCTTCATTGTTACTGGAATTTTATCGCTTTTTTCTAAGAAAAAAGAAAAGTTGGATAAAGGATTTACATTAAGTTATTTTAACTTAAGTTATCGAAGAAAAATGATTCGTACACTTTGGATGCTTCTTATAATGTTTATTTCACTTGTTGCTTATAATTGGTATGTAGATTTCAGTTTTAAAAAAAATTTAATTATTTCAATTATCTTTTTAACACTTTTCTTAATACAGTTGGCTTATAACTATTATAAATGGAAGAAATATGAAAGGTAATTAAATCTAAATAAATCATTGTGAAGTAAAACACTTAAAGTAACGGTTGTGATTGTGGAACAAAGACAATTGCTTTTTTTCATCCTGAGCTAAAGTCTATAAAAAGCAAAACGATGTTCCACAATTTAAGAGTAAGAAAAATAAAACTCAATCTTACAGCACAAAACACACGAACGGTAACATTGCCGAGGTAGGAAGTCATATTAAACTCCCGAAACTTGGGTTGGTTCGATTTGCCAAAAGTCGTAAAGTGGAAGGAAAAATCCTACTAACTTACGGGAATGGGACTGCCTTTCTGTGGAATCCACCATGACCGAGACCAAAACGCTATTTTGAACCTTCTTGCAGAAGGTAGGAATCTCGGTACTTTAGTGCCGAGTAGTTCAATTAGTTGTTCTTACTACAAAGTTAAATATAGGGTCTCTAAGCTCAAATTCGTAGGTATATCCATCAACAATCCCGACTACTTTATTGCTATCATAAAGGTCAAGAATAAATCCTGCCATTTGTTTTGAGGTGTGAAACTGTGGTACAACACCTTCATATTGAAATTCATCAAGATCAAAAGAACGTTTTGCGAACTCTGTTTCAGTGGCAGCAGGAGCCAAAACTTTCACTTGCATATTCGCCCCTTTTGTCTTTAATTCGTGAGCGAGTCCTTCTGTAAATGCACTTACGTAAAATTTAGTAGCACAGTAGGTAATAGCATCTGCAACAATTTTATAGCCGCCACCTGATGATACATTAATAAGCTGTGTCCCTTCAACATTTGAATAATCACGAACATAAAGAGAAGTAAGTATTGTTAATGACTCAATATTCAAGTGTAACATAGCTTCAATTTTGTTTAGATTTTGATCAGCAACTGAAGCAAAATTGCCGAATCCTGCATTATTAATCCACGTTTCAATTTGGAAATCACGAAGACTTTCGTAAAGATTATAAGCATTCTCAGTGACTGATAAATCAGTTGTTCGAATAACAACATCTAAGTTTGGATTAATTTGTGTGATCTCTGACTTTAATTTTTCCAGTTTATCTTTCCTGCGAGCTACAACGATTAAGTTCTTTCCTCGAGACGCAAAAGCTAGGGCGGATTCATAACCTATACCTGAGCTTGCTCCCGTTATCACAGTGTATTTCATATAAATTCCTCCTGAATTTTTAATTAAGAACGTTGTAATTTTTTATGGCTTTATTAATTATATTCGTTAGAGTTAACTCTAAGGCAAGCGTTTTTTATTATTTCCATTAAGTCCATTAATAAAAAGATTGAATTACAAGGTAAAGGAGATTTTTTATGTACCATATTAGCGAGATTGCAAAGTTGTTAGAAATCACACCTCATACATTACGGTATTATGAAAAAGAGAAGATTATTTTTCCTGTACGAAATGAGAACGGAGAAAGAATGTATGATGAGATGCACCTTACCTGGCTAAAATTTGTAATGAAATTAAAGCAGACACAAATGCCAATTGCAAAAATAAGAGAATATGCTGAACTAGTAAGACAAGGAGAAAATACAACTCAAGCAAGGATTAAACTTCTTGAAGATCATCGAAGTTCCATTCAAAATCAGATAAAAAACCTATTATCCACAGAGAAGATGCTTGATAATAAAATTGTTGGTTATAAAGACTACATTAAAAGCCACAAGGGATTCCCCACTAAAAGTCCTAATTGATTTTATTAGTAGTGCCCTCTTATCCAAGGAAAATAAAGTATAGACTGAAAAATATAGTTTGTAGACTAAGAAAAGTTCTTTTGCGAACAAACGAACTGTTATGAACAAAATACACGAGCTACACTAAGGGTACGGGAAAAATGATTGGTGATGTATGGAAACAAGCTTTAAGTTGGTTGATGTTTATTAATGTAAGTGAATCAGAATCGTAGCACACCATCTCATCTGAAACATTAATCCGAAGTGGATGATTTTAACCGTTTACAATTTCCCCACCATTCACGTGCAGAATTTGCCCTGTTATGTAAGATGCATCATCAGAGGCCAAGAATACATAAGCAGGTGACACCTCATAGGGTTGACCGGCTCGCTTCATAGGGACATTGTCTCCGTATGTTACAATCTGTTCTGGTGGTAACGAAGATGGAATTAATGGAGTCCAAATTGGTCCCGGAGCCACACCATTGACTCGAATTCCTTGCGATACCAGTGATAGTGACAGCGAACGTGTAAATGAAACAATGGCTCCCTTTGATGCCGAGTAATCAATTGAATATGGCCCTCCATGATAGGCGCTAATGGATGTTGTATTTATGATGGAGCTCCCTGAACTCATATATGGCAGAGCAGCTTTCGTCAAAATAAACTGCGAAAAAACATTTGTGTGAAACGTGTTTGCTCGTTGCTGCGAATCTATATCTAGTAGACTATTCCTTACGTACAATACACCGGCATTATTTACGAGAATGTCTATTCGTCCAAATTGATGAATTGTTTGCATTACAGCTTGTTGGCAGGGCTGCTCATACCCAATATCGCCTGGAATGGTAATACAACGACGTCCGTATTTATTGACGTGGAACTTCGTCTCATTTGCATCACTGTGTTCACTTAGGTATGAGATTGCAATGTCTGCTCCTTCTTTCGCGAAGGTAACAGCGACTGCTCTCCCAATTCCACTATCACCACCGGTTATGAGAGCTACCTTATTCATAAGTTTACCGGCTGGTTTGTAATTAGGGTTATCAAATATAGGTCTAGGTATCATAATTGATTCAATACCAGGTTTACTTTGTTGCTGAGGCGGAAAACCCATTACGTACCCTCCTCTAGGCATTTTCCTACAATGTATGAAATTCCGATATAGGTTATTACCTATTAGCGAAATTACTTAATGGTATAGAGAAAGGTTGGTTTGATACTTGAAAAAACTTGAGGATTTCAATAAGTAAGAAAAATGCTATTTACTAAGTTTTGTAATTTCTATTGTATGTGGTCTTCTGTCAAGCAAGTAGTCACTAGAATACGAGACTTTTTATCTGCCAAACAACTACCGCTCCTTGTTTAGTGAGGGAATAGAAATGATCAATCGAAACATGAATGACCATTTCTACTATAAGACAACAAATATATGATGTGTAATGAGCGGTAGAGGACTGACACTAAAATCGATTACGGTGAAGTAGTGGGAGTTTGAGCTTTCTTCTCGGCATTAATCTCTAGTTTTTCACTTAAAAAAGTTGCCCCCAGTATAAGGACTCCGCCAATCATTTGAATCATTGTCATGTTTTCGCTTAAAAAAATTGCTGCGATGATCACGGCCGAAATCGGATCAATATAGCTAAGAACAGCAATCGTTTGCCCTTTTAATTTTTGAATAGAAGTAAAATATAAAAAATAACCTAAACCTGTATGCACAATACCTATTATTAGTATAAAAATAATAGAAGTAGAGTTTAAACTAGCAAAATGGAGATGACCCTGCCACAATACATAGGGAAACAGGACTAAAGCAGCTGTCATTAATTGCACTAGCGTGATTTCAAAGCCGGATAAATTTTTAATGAATTTGTTCATTAAAATCACACTTGCATAAAATGCTGCTGCTAAAAGACCATAGAAAATACCTAATGCGTGATGCTGCGAGCCGCTTGTATCACCAACCCCAGTGTTAACAATTAAAAATAGTCCAAACATTGCCGTAAGGATGCAAACCACCTTTACACTCGTCAGTTTTTCTTTAAGAATCCATGGTGCTAAAATCATGACAAATATCGGTGCGAAGTAATAGCTAATAGTGGCATTGGATATAGTGGTATAACGATAGGACTCAAATAGAAATATCCAATTAAGGCCAATCGCTGCCCCAGATAACAGGAGCAGGATTGCATTTTCCTTTAATGCTTTAAAAGATGGCTTATGTTTAAAAAGGAAACTAGCAATAAGCAGGAATAAACTTCCGATTACCCCTCTTAAAAAGGCAATTTCGCTTGAAGTCAGCTCAATCTTTTTTACAAACACCCCGATGCTTCCAAAAATGAGCATCGTCATGATGAGTCTCAATTTCGTTTTCATGTGGATCCCCCTCCTAGTTATTCTTAATCCAAACACAAAATGAGTGATATCTCAACTGCTTTTTAAAGTAATCGCCCTTTTTGCTCATCGACTTTTTTGTTTCTTCCACAGTCTTTATCCGAACAGCAACTGGAATTGTTTGCATTTCACTAATGGACATACATACTTTCTTAGTGAGGGCCACTTCTATCTAAGCAACTTGAAGAAATAGTTTGAACCATTCCTAAAAGTAGATAGACAACATCAAAGCGGGGCAGTAAATGATGAACTTAAGCTAACCAGAAAATAGATAAAAACCCCTTGATTTTAAAAATCTAAAGGGTTTTGTTTCGTTGCCTGAAGTGGATTTAGGACCAAAGGAATAAAATCTGCATAGGTGTCGATGTGAAAATCGGCTTCAATGTTTTGATTTTGAAAGGCAACGGTTTTAATCTTTAATTTCCTGGCGGGTATTAAATCTAAGTCTCGGTCACCCACTACCAAATGAATGGGGTGATTTTTTAGGACAGATTCATAGGAAGCACTATGTGGTTTTCTAGTGAACCCTTGTTCTTCAACGGAAACAATTTCTTTAAAGTATTTTGCTAAATGGAATTTCTCAAGGAGAAAAATAGTCGATTCCTTATCGCGATGAGTCACAATAATATTGTTCTCCACAGCAGATAACACATCCTCTAAGTGATCAAAAGGTCTGCTGTCCAACTTCGAATACTGATTATGTAATTTTTGGTATTCGCCTCGTTGATCCTCATCAATTCCATAATGTTTAAATGCCGTTTTGGAATCAATTTTTAGCCAGTTCAAAACTTCACTTCGATCTAGTTCTTTTTGACTTAAGTTCATAAAACCTTCAACTAGTGATGGATAGGTATCAAAAAGTGTTCCATCGAAATCCCACAATATGTTAATAAAAAACCCCTCTTTTCAAAAAAATAATGGCTGTATTCTCTAAAGACAGTATCCTCCCATTTATATGACAGAATAATACAAAAATCAACAATAAAGTTTCTAGGAACTATTTAGTTGGCTATTGGGGGTATCTAGAAATTCGATTAATTTAATTCAGGCGAACAGAGCCTGTCACTATTCGCCTGAAGGTGCTTTTTGATAGTAAAAAAATTTTATATTACATTTGGTACTATTTTGAATTAGGAGCGGTTGACCCTTTAGCAGGGCTGAAAGTGCGATAGGGGAAATTGCATTAGATGGATGAGTTAATGTTGGTTTTTTATTTGGGTAGCACGTTAGTTGATGAATTCAACTTTTCTCTCAGTTCTGATTCCAACTTAATATAATGCTCCAATCTTTTTTCTGTTGCTTCTAATATTCCTTCTAATATTTTAATTCTTAACTGCTCTTCTGACATAGCCTCAACTTTTATTATTTCTTGGGAACTATTCAGCGTTTTTTCAAATGTTTGTTTATTAATCATGTTCCTAATATCCTTCCTTTTTGAATAAACAAAAAATGTTGTTGAGTATTGGGCAGTTTCATCAACTGTGCTGTTATGAAGAATTTCGACTGGCACTATACTCTCCAATAATTCTTTGTTAGGGTAATCATAGAACAGAAATTCCTTATTTGAATTAATAAAAATAATAATAGAATCCCTGTCTACGGATTTTAAAAAGTTACCTATCTCTTTCGTTTTAGGCAAAGGATCATGGTTAAAATCATCCATAATAACAATACTTTTGTCTGGAATTTGACTCAAATTATTAACACTAACAATGCTTCTGCCAAATTGATTTCCTGAAATGTTTAATAAATTTTCCAGAAGTAGTTTATCTGAGTTCATTTCATAAATTTGGTAATCTTCAATTAACTCGCTAATTATTTTCACTGCGCAATAATACTGATGAGTATTATTAAAATACCTTTCAAAATCAGTTGAAAACCTTATACAATTTTCGAAATAGCTCATTAAGTTCGTTATGCTTGTGGACGTTATAGTCATTACTGTTTGTGGTTTTTCGGTAAAAACAAAAGGAATTAACTCAGTTGGAAAATTCTTTTTTAAAACAGTTGCCTGTGGAAATAAACCTTCATAGAACATGAGGTCATCAGGATGCGGTTTTATCACCAACCTGGTTTCCGGTACGAAATAATCAACCACTAGTTGATATATTTTTTTGTGTTCTTCGAAGGACATAATTCCTAAATTAGAAAAATGTTGTGTTAAAAGAATAGTTGAATTTTCGTCCATTTGAATCTTTTGATCGATACCAAAGAATACAAGAATTTTATCAATAAAGCTACTATCAGACCTACTCATTAATTCGCAGGTTTCTTCCAAGAAAGTGAAATATACTTCATTTTCCAACAAATAATTACCGAAATAACCATTTGGGCTCCCAACAATTATTTCAGAAAATGCTTGGAGATCGATATTATTTTCATTGAGATATTTTCCAACTAACTCGTGCTTGTTATTTATCATATTATTTTCGGTATCGTTAAAGAATTCATTGGAATTAAAAACAAACAGTTTCTCAAAAAAGTGACCTTCCATTTGCTTATACTGTGGATATTTTTCTTTAATAAAATCTGACAATAGAATGTAACAAGCCTGTTCTTTATGAAAAAGCTCTTTATAAATGATGCAGCGTAACAACTGATACGTTGTAACTACATGGTACAAAATCATAATGTTCACTCCGAATCTAAATTGAACATAAGCATATACCTACTAATTTTGTGGTGTTATAGCCCAGCCTGATCCATGATATCATTCAATGTTTCGAAAGTTTGATTTTCTGTATCTGCAATCACTCCTCTTGAAAAACGCAAATCACCAAAATATTTCCTTATAAATCGAAGATCTTTTATTATCATCCTAAAAGGTTGATAGGCATCGTAACCTGAAATATTAATTAGATAATCATAATTTGAAAACATCTTCTTGTATAACTTAACAAAATCAAAAATACCATGATGAATTTGCTCTATAATTTTATAATTTTCAACTTCGGGTACATCAAAAATTAATTTAAAACCTTCTTCCGTTTTCTTGAAGCCTGAGAATGAAGGATAGCAAGCCTGAGTAAATAACTCAAAAAATACATTATTATGTTTAGTATTTGAGTGGGTATCGTATAAATTTCTGTTATACATTCTTGAAAAAATATAAGGTTCTATTTCTTTTTTCATAATCTGGCTAAGATTACCTGTGTGGTTCGAGTGCCTACAACCGGCTACTAAACTTTGAACTTCACAATTCAAGTTCCATTTTTGTTCAATCAAATATTTGATCCCAGACCCTCCAGATCCGACCCAGCCAACGTCAACGACAGCAACTTTTTTACTTCCTTGAATGATCTTAATAAAATACTCTTTAACAATTGCATTATCTTCAGATAGCTTATTTACAACAGTTTCCCAATTTTCTACAAAAAATGTTTGAATTAATTTTACATTTCCCTTTTGAATCAAATCGTCTTCATTTAATTCATATTGACTTAACAAATCAATCATTTCATCTAATTCTAATGATTCTAGTAGTCCTTTTATGGTAATTCCCAATACACTATTTGCTTTGTGTTTGACCATTCGTTGCAAAAAATCATAACGATTTTTATCTATTGTATATTTCATATTGGCTATTCGAGACCAGTAAACATATTCATTATTCATATCAGAGTAAAGATAATTAAATACTTTGCGATATATATCCCCATCTCTTGAAAGAAACAAAACTTTATCTATATTATTTTGTTTTGCATAATCATAAATCCATTTGCAGAAGCCCAATATATACAAACCACCATAAATAAAACCATATTCATAATGCGGTGTATATTGCTTTTTACCATTATGCAAATGAGTATTGACGATTCCACTATATGTGGAACCAATTAGTTCGGACAAACTGCCTGTGCGGTATTGATTTCCTATCTCATGAACATTATGGTAATATCTTGTCGATATCCCTTGTTCTTGAGCGCTTTTTATATCTGACTCATAATTTTCCCCGACGTGTACGATACTGAGATCCTTGCCTAATTTTTGTTGAGCTATTTTGAATAACCGTTTATTTTGTTTACTACCATTGTTCTCACATGAAACAAAAACGTCAAATAATCCACTAAATCCTGCCTTCTCCAACAATTGTTTAATCATTGACGTGGTTAAATACATATCTGAAATTGCAATCAATTTCTTATTTTGCGACTTAAGAATTTCAAAAACATCTTTCATATAGGGATTAGCAAAACAAAACTCTAATTCTGTTTGAAACTCTAACTGGGTTCCATATTGTTTATCAATTCCTGTTTTTAACTCAATAAGTTCATATATATCAAATATTGTAACTTCCCTATTCCCTTTCTTTACTTCTGCTTGATTACGGGCTTCCTTCTCCGCTTTCATTCGTATGGACATAAAATTTACACTGTCCAGTTTTTCTCCTACTATCATGAATAGATGTTGAGGCTGGGCAAACGGCCTTAATAATAAAGTGTCAAAAACATCAAACGAAATAACATCGTATTCTAACATACTCGTAGCAAATTCAAGTGGTGTCGGTCGGTTTAATACTTTCGACTCCGATCCATCCAAATAGGGCAACTTTAGCAACTCTGTTGAATTTAAAGAGTCATACATTGATAAATATTCCTCCAATTTTTCCAGCTAAGTACTTTTATCATATTCACATGTCCAGTAGAGGTGAGGGCAAGGACAAGGACACAATTGGTATTTAGTCCCATAGCATTTTGAACAAAAAAGGTGCCATACATATAGATCGATAAAAAGCTTTTTGTATAAAAAGAACTTCTTTTTTAAGTGGATTTTTCATAATAAAATCATCCCGTTAATAAATTACTTAATATACATTCTCGATTGTCTACAAACCCTGTACGAGTATTCAGCGAGAAAGGACAGATGGAAATGGCGATTAGGGAAGGACATGGAAGTTCCGAAATAAAATCCGGCCTCAATGTCATCTATATCGTACTAGATGATGTGGGATACTCGGCTTTAGGTTGCTTTGGTTCGGAGATTGAAACGCCTCATATTGATTCATTAGCAGCAAACGGCCTACGGTACAATAACTTTAATGTAACCCCCTTGTGTTCACCTACTCGTGCTTGTCTTCTAACAGGCCGGAACTACCACTCTGTAGGGGTGGGAGTCGTAACTGAACTAGATTGGGGACCTCATTACCCAAATAAACGAGGGAGAATTTCAGATACTGCTGCCACACTTGCTGAAATCTTAAAGTTAAATGGGATAGCTACTTATATGGTAGGAAAGTGGCATCTGGTTCCTGGACATGAAGCAGCATCAAGCGGGCCTTTTGATAACTGGCCACTATCAAAAGGCTTCGGGCGGTATTATGGCTTTTTATTAGGGATGACGGATCAGTATGCGCCGGATTTAGAATATGATAATCACCGTGGGCAGAAGCCCAATCACTCAAATTATCATTTATCAGTGGACCTAGTTGATAAAACGCTGGAATTTATGACTGACCATCTAGCTGTTACGCCGGACCGACCATTTTTTCTATATTTAGCCTTCGGAGCACAGCATGAGCCACATCAAGTACCAAAAGAATTTATCGAGAAATATGCGGGCGTTTACGATAAAGGATGGGATCAGATAAGAGAAGAGAGATTCGAGCGACAAAAGGACTTAGGGGTTATTCCTCCTTACACAGAACTGGTTGAACGCAATCCGGGGATTAAGCCATGGGACGAACTGACAACGAAGGAAAAAGAGCTATTTATCAAATTTCAACAAACTTATGCGGGCTTTCTCACTCATACTGATCAGCAAATTGGCCGACTGTTGCATTTTCTAGAAGAAAAAAACAAGCTGGATGATACGATTATTGTGCTACTTTCTGATAACGGGGGTAGTCAGGAAGGGGGATGGAATGGCTCCATAAATGATACCGCCTATTTTAATGGGATCGAGGAAAATATTGAGGTTATGTTTGATCATATTGATGAAATCGGAGGACCTCACGCAAGCCCCAATTACCCGAAAGGCTGGGCGCAAGTAAGTAATACACCGTTTAAATATTATAAGCAAGATACGTTTTATGGAGGGACTCATGTACCCCTTATCATTTATTGTCCGCAAAGAATATCAGACCCTGGTTCCATTCGCTCCCAATTTTATCATGCGATCGACATTACCCCTACGATACTCGATCTTTTAAACATTGAAGCTCCTCTAGTTTATGAAGGCGTTCCACAGATGCCGCTACATGGTGTGAGTTTGAAGGATACCTTTACAGAACCGCATGGTCCATCAAGGCGAAAGACACAGTATTTTGAAATGGTTGGACACCGGGCAATTTGGCAAGACGGGTGGGTGGCGGTTACCTATCATGAAACAGGGATCCCTTTTAATGAAGATCATTGGGAATTATACAATGTAACCGAAGATTTTTCGCAAAAGTATAACCTAGCCGATAAGCATCCACGAAAATTAAAAGAGCTTCAAGCAATATGGTGGCGAGAAGCAATGAAGTACGGTGTTCTCCCCTTAGATGACAATCCATATAGAAAAGGGTATCAAGGACTGCAGGAGGGGAGAACAACATTCATCCTCTATCCTGGAATGGCTCATTTGCCAACAAGTGCTGCGCCAAACATAACCCTTTCCTCTTACTCGATTACCATTCCAATCTTCCGTTCGAATCGGACAGTGGAAGGTGTATTAATGGCTCATGGCAGTCATTCAAGTGGCTATACAATCTATATAAAAGATAATTACTTAGTTTATGAATATAACTTTGTTGGCACTGTATATAAACTTCAATCTTCTGTGGAAGTCCCGATTGGTTTTTCAACGATCCAATTTGAATTTAAAAGAGAAATGTTCATACAAGGAACGGGCAAACTTTATATTAATGGTCAACAGGTTGGTGCACTTTATATGCCACGTACATTACCATTTGTCCTTTCGGTTGAGGGATTGGATATCGGCCGGGACCAATTAACCCCGGTAAGTCCTAACTATCCCGTGCCGGAATTTTCGTTTAGTGGACACATAGAGAAAGTTGTTCTTGAACTTGATAGTCAAAGGGATCGCAACTATTTAAAAAAGGAAAAAAGAGAGCCCATTTACATTAATATAAATGGGACGATTATTATTCTGTGACTGCCCCTCAATTTAGCGTGGATCCCTCTAGAGAAAAGAGGTAATAAATTGGATAAGTACACTAGTTTCCACATTCTGGCTAAGCCAACAGGTCCAATTTGTAATCTAGATTGTACGTATTGCTACTACACGGAAAAGGAAGCTTATTTTCCTAAGGATCATTCCTTCCGAATGTCTGATGCAGTGTTAGAGTCGTATATAAAACAGTATATCGACTCCCAAGATACCTTGGAAATTGTCTTTGCCTGGCAGGGTGGGGAACCACTGTTAATCGGCTTAGATTTCTTTCTTAATGTAGTAACTCTGCAAAAAAAGTATGCGCACGGGAAACACATCACCAATACGATTCAAACGAATGGAACATTAATAACGGAACAATGGTGTGAATTCTTTTCAGCCCAGCACTTTTTGGTAGGTTTAAGCTTAGATGGACCCGAGCATATCCATAATCGATATCGGATGGACCGTGGGGGAAAACCGACCTTTGAATTGGTAATGAAGGCACTTTCGCTGTTAAAGAAACATCGCATCGAATTCAATATTCTTACCTGTGTAACAAAACACTCCGCTTATAAACCGCTAGAAATCTATCACTTTTTTAAGCAACAGGACATTCAATTTATCCAGTTTATCCCGATTGTAGAAAGAAATGTGAATGAAGGAGCGGCAGCGCTGTCCTTACGCCATGCCACTCCTCCTTCTCTAGCTAGCGAAGAAGCTCAACAAACGGTCACTCCCTGGACGGTAGAACCAGAAATGTATGGAGAGTTCCTGATTGAAATATTTAATGAGTGGGTTCAGCAGGATGTCGGATCTGTTTTTGTCATGAATTTTGAATGGGCATTAGCTTCCTGGATAGGAATCCCTTCACCTGTTTGTATTTTTTCGGAAGAGTGTGGTCGAGCCGTCGCAATGGAGCATAATGGTGATCTGTTTTCTTGTGACCATTACGTCTATCCTGACTATCGATTAGGAAATATTTCAGACGGCTTAATCCATTTGATGAATCTGCCAGCCCAGCTTGCCTTTGGAAAGACGAAGCGAGATACACTTCCTACCGTGTGCAAAAATTGCGACGTTCGATTCGCTTGTCATGGCGAATGTCCGAAACATAGATTTCTAGTTACAGAGCAAAATGAGCCGGGATTAAATTATCTATGCGCTTCCTATAAGAACTATTTTAAGCATATTCATCCTTACATGATTAGGATGAAGCAGCTGTTACAAGAGGGTTTACCTGCGTCTAATATTAAAGCAATGATGATGAATCAAGCTGCTCCTTCTAAAATCTAGTTAAGGTGGGACTGAACTACTAAAGAAGAGGATGGGAACATAGGCATTCACACCCATTTAAGGCTGCAGAATATTATGAAGAGGAGCGTTATATATGACGCCCCGAACGACAAGGGTATGGAAAAGGATGACTTTACTAAAACGCTTGATTCATCTTGAAAACAAAATATGAGTAGTCACAAAACAGTGTTTGGGGAGGAGAGTAAGATGGAGGTAGATGCGACAGCTGGACATTCCGGTATGGAAATTGGGATATATTCATTAGCAGATTTAGGGCCTGATCCACAAACAGGGAAAACCATAAGCACAAGACGGCGTTTGGAAGATATAATCGAAGCGGCAAAAATGGCTGATCAGGCAGGACTAGACGTTTTTGGTGTTGGTGAACATCATCGTCTGGACTATGCAGTGTCAGCACCACCAATCGTCTTGTCTGCGATTTCACAAGTCACCAATCGAATTAAACTGACAAGTGCTACGACTGTATTAAATACGGTTGACCCTGTTCGATTATTTGAGGATTTTGCTACACTTGATCTCTTGTCAAACGGACGTGCCGAAATCATTGCAGGACGTGGAGCTTTTACCGAATCTTTCCCTTTATTCGGTTATGATTTGGAAAATTATGATGCTTTGTTTGAAGAGAACATCGAGTTGTTTCTGAAGCTGAACGCTCATGAGAAAGTTTCCTGGAATGGTCGTTTTCGCTCTGCATTGCATGATGCCGAAATTGCCCCGCGGCCAATTCAAAAAAATATTCCCTTATGGGTTGGAGTGGGAGGTACTTCGGAAAGTGCAGCACGAGCAGGTAGATTAGGAGCTGGCTTAGCATTAGCGATTCTCGGAGGCGATCCGATTCGATTTAAACCGTTGGTGGATCAATACCGACAGGCGGCGAATGAAGCAGGTCATCCTCGTGAAGATATGAAGGTTGGAGTAACGGGCCATGTCTATATTTCGGAAACAACGCAGAGGGCAAGAGATGAATTCTACCCTTATCATTCAAATTACTGGGGTTACCTCAATCACCAAGTTGGAATAAGCACCAAGATGTCCAGAGCTGACTTTGAACTGATATCGGGAGCGGAAACGGCTTTATTTGTAGGTAGCTCACAGCAAATTATCGAAAAAATTCTGCGTCAATACGAGCTATTTGGACATCAGCGATTTATTGCCCAAATGGACATAGGTGGTATGCCTTTTAAAAAAGTGGCTGAAAACATTGAGCGGTTGGCAACGGAAGTAGTGCCGGTTGTACGCCGGGAAACGAGAATTTGATTAAAATAGGGGGGAAGACGCCCCCCTCTCAGCTCCAAGAAATATTGTTCTAGCTGCCATATCGACCGGAGGCGATCTTGTTATTTTTATTTTCCTTATGATTCTTTATTTTGGCTAATAAATGATTCAATTTGCGCTATATGTTTTTGGTCATGTTCAATCATACCAACAAAGTACTCGCCAAGAGTGATATGCTCCTTACCAGGAAGTGGCATATCGAATCTTTCCGAATCCAACTCAGCTAGGAGTGATACTAAATGTTGTCTAATAGAAATTAACTCATTGATCAGCTGGTCCTTCGTTATTCCTGATCTGGCATATGTCGATGCTGCCTTGTTTATTTCTTCTACATCAATGGACATTTTAGGGAATGGCTCGTTTTTTACAAGATGCGAAATCCTGTTTTCTATCATAAAATTATCCCAGGATATAAAATGAGAAATAACGTCTGCAGAACCCCATGAACCTTCACGAAATGGCTGGAACCATAAATCATTCGGAATAGCTCTCAAAGAATGAGCCCATTCTACTAAACTTAACTTTCCTTTAATAATATCTTCCTTCTTCATATAAATCCCCCTTTAAAGTTCCTCTCATCGCATTTCTTCTACTATTTAATATCTAAATCCTTCTTTTTTGAAAAATTACTCCTATTAAAGCAGGAAAAACAGTATTAAAAGAGTATAGATTAATAAAATAGATTCAATCCTCATGAAGAATCACATGATTATTTAAAATGAATCATCGTTTATAAAATGAGGGAGATACGAGGGCTAACATTTTTGCATCTGAGGGGAATATAAACCGCATGAAATAGCCTGTGCTTTTCAGACGGTGACTGTAATTTGTTCCATTTACCAATAATGTATTTGAAACCATTTTTCGTCAAACTACTAATTTCAAGACTAGGAGTGATTCTAATGACCTATCAGCAAAAAACAAAAGAAACGGATAACAGTGTTGTGGAGTTTATTGAGAGTGTTGAGAGCACGAAAAAACGTGAGGACGCGTATAAACTAGTAGATATTTTTACTGAAACGACAGGATATGAAGCGAAGATGTGGGGGCCAAGTATTATCGGATTTGGTTCCTATCATTATAAATATGAATCAGGTCATGAAGGGGTTGCCCCATTAGTGGGCTTTTCACCTCGAAAGGCAAAAATAAGTTTGTATTTTGCACCAGGTGATACAAAACGTCAGGAATTGCTCAATAACTTTGGAAAACATACGACTGGGAAAGGGTGTGTGTACATCAATAAGGTAGCAGATATCGATATTGCTGTCTTACAGACGTTAATTAACCAATCCGTCCAGTTTTTGCAAGAGACCTATCCGAATTCTTAAAGTAGCTAGTAGGTTCGACAATGGCGATGCTTCGATTACGAAGGTCGCTTTTTCTATGTTAATACTATCATTAATCATACACAAACATGTGCTGCTGTTTCCAAACTCCTGGGGATTAGGGGAAAGAAGTTATCGAGTGCTCCAAGCTTATGATACAATCGTAATAATTCAATAATAATAAATAGTTGGATGCTAAATTTATCCAAAGCGCAGATAATAGTTGAGACCAACTGATCCTCAAGGGAGGAGCAAGGCACTTGAACATAACATTAAATCAAAAAATGATTCAACAAATGTGCGGTAAGGTCTCCTTTAAACGAGGAGATTATTTTTATCGTACGAATAAAGTAGTCTTTGACCAATACCTTTCTAATCGCTGTCAAGCAACGGTAACAGGAGAGGAAGAGTTCCGTGTTACGATTGAAAAGGATGCCCATGAAGACATTCGAACGGAATGCAGCTGCCCAAAACTAGCTTCATTTGATAAGGATTGTCAGCATATTGCCGCTGTTTTATTGGCGATTTACGACCATCAACTTCGAGGAACCATCCCTGCTGTTTCACCTTCAAACAATCTGGAACTGACAGAAGGATTACGGACTCTTTTCACTGATCAGCCTCACCGATCAAGCGGCCATCAGCTTCACTTTGAAAAAAGAAAAGTGCTTGACGTAGAGTTTACTTGTAAACCAGTCGCGATGGGCATGCGACGGTACATATTCGGTATTGAAATGAATCTCGGTTCGACTAAAGTGGAAAATATCCGCGTTTTTCTGGAGCAAGTAAAAGAAGGGAATCCATGCCAACTTTCCCCTTCCTTCACGTACGACCCGAGTCTGCAATGCTTCCAAGCTGCAACAGATGCGGTTATTCAGCAGCTTATTCAAGTGATTCATGATGAAAAGGTGTTTGGTGACGTTTTGCCAGACAAGGATCACCATCAGAGGCTGCTCCTTCCATCATCATCTTGGGAACGGCTTCTGCCGTTACTTTTAAAAGCACCAGGGGTGAAACTGGAGTATGATGGACGAACCTTTACAGGGTTAGACTTATCCGACGATTCCCTGCCATTACAGTTTGATTTTACAGAAACGGTAGACAAAGGCTATCAACTGACGGTGAAAGGCTTTCATCGGATGGTTGTCCTCGATCCCTATCGCTCTGTTCTATATGAAGGGAAAATAATACAGCTGGAAAGTCAGGACTGTAAACGTCTTTCGGACCTGCAGCGGATGCTAGATGCTTCCGGAACGAATCAAATTCCCATACCAAAAGAACAGATCTATTTTTTTCTGGAAAAAGTGGCTCAAGGTTTAAAAAAAAATTGGCAAGGTTCACATAGCTGAATCATTAACAAAGCAATTTATGAAGACACCTTTGGTTGCCAAGCTCTACTTGGATCGTGTCAAAAATCGCCTCTTGGCGGGACTCGAGTTTCACTACGAAAATATGGTTATCCATCCATTGGAAAGGAAAGACCTCCCGGCAGGCTTCATGTTGATAAGGGATGTGGAAAAGGAAGATGAAATTCTCCAAATCATGGAGGATAGCTCGTTTGCGAAGAATGACGGAGGTTATTTTTTACATAATGAAGAGCTTGAATATGAGTTTTTGTACCATGTCGTACCAAAGCTCCAAACGCTTGTTCAAATTTATGCAACGACGGCCGTAAGAAATCGGATATCCAGAGGGAATGTACGTCCGCAAGTGAGGGTGAAGGTCAAAAAGGAACGGACCAATTGGCTTGAATTCAAATTTGAAATGGACGGCATACCTGAAAAACAGATACGGGATGTATTAGATGCTTTAGAGGAAAAACGGAAATATTATCGTTTGCCCAATGGATCACTGCTCTCGTTACAGACGAGAGAAATCGAGGAAATTCAACGTTTTCTTCATTCACCACTTGTCCAGGATAAGGATATCGCTAGTGGCTTGGATTTACCAATCGAAAAGAGCCTTCAACTTCTTGATTCTGTTGATGTGAGCGATGCCTTCAAGCTAGAGGCGTCCTTCCATCAGTTCCTTGATCACATCAGAAATCCTGGCCGGTTGGAGTTTGAAGTACCAACGAGCTTAGAAAATATCCTCAAAGATTATCAAAAGCTCGGATTTAAATGGATGAAGACCCTTGCCTATTATGGCTTCGGAGGGATTTTAGCAGATGATATGGGACTGGGAAAAACGATCCAAAGCATCGCGTTTATCGTATCCGTGCTTCCTGAAATCCGTAATGAAAAGCTGCCAGTCCTTGTTGTTTGCCCATCCTCTTTGACGTATAACTGGCTTAGCGAAATGAAGAGATTTGCTCCTACCTTACAAGCGGTTGTCATCGATGGAAATAAAGCCGAGCGGTCTAAGTTACTGAAAGAAATAACGGATATCGATGTGTTGATTACCTCCTATCCGTTATTGCGGCGGGACATTACCTTTTTTGCGAAACCATCCTTTCATACAGTATTTTTTGATGAGGCCCAAGCATTTAAAAATCCATTGACCCAAACAGCACGTGCGGCTAAGAAGCTACAATCCAATAATCGCTTTGCCCTTACTGGTACACCAGTTGAGAATTCTCAAGAGGAGCTGTGGTCGATTTTTCACGTGGTCTTTCCAGAACTTTTCATGGGGCTAAAGGAATATAGCAAGCTTTCAAGGAAAAACATTGCACGGAGAATCCGGCCATTTTTACTTCGCCGGTTGAAGGAGGATGTCCTTTCAGAGCTCCCTGAAAAAATAGAATCCCTGGAATCAGTGGAGCTACTTCCTGAACAAAAGAAGCTGTATGCGGCCTATTTGGCGAAATTAAGACACGACACATTGAAGCAGCTGGACAAAGATACCATTCGGAAAAATCGCATCAAAATTTTAGCGGGTTTGACGCGCCTGCGGCAGATTTGCTGTCACCCAAGCTTGTTTGTCGACGGTTATAAAGGTAGCTCCGCGAAATTTGAACAACTCTTACAGATTGTCGAGGAATCAAAGCAGTCTGGAAGACGGGTGCTGATTTTTTCACAGTTTACGAAAATGCTTGAGCTTATTGGTAGAGCGTTAACGATGAAAGGGTTACCTTACTTTTACCTTGATGGACAAACCCCTTCAGAAGAACGAGTGGAAATCTGCCACCGATTTAATCAGGGGGAACGCGATTTATTCCTCATTTCCTTGAAAGCAGGAGGGACAGGCCTGAACCTGATGAGTGCGGATACCGTTATTTTATATGACACCTGGTGGAATCCGGCCGTCGAGGAACAAGCAGCTGATCGTGCCCACCGGATGGGTCAGAAAAATGTTGTCCAAGTCATTAAGCTGGTTGCCCATGGAACCATCGAAGAAAAAATGAATGAACTACAAGATAAAAAGCGACATCTCATTGAAGAAATCATAGATTCTGAGGAGAAAATAATGTCTTCTCTTACCGAAGAAGATATTAGGGATATATTGATGATTTAAATAATTGATGAATTATGATTCATCTAGTGTGGAGCATTTGGAAAAAGGAAACAATAAAAAGAACCCTTAATTCAATTTTAAGGGTTCTTTTTGAAGAATTGACCTATTGTTCTGCCCACTGGTTACTACTAGCACTATATAATTAGTTTTAAGAAAAAATTCCCCAAAAAATGGTTGCGAATGGAATGGGTATTTATTATAATCAGCCTCCTTACTAAAGCTAGACAAGACGAATGGGTTTATGAAGGTGTATAAAAAGTTAATGAAATTTTAATGATATATTTTTCAGAATATTATAAAATTAAAGTATTACAGTGTAATAAGGGGAGTGTGTGATGAAGGGGCTATATCGCGATTTCTTTTTTCATTTTGATGTTCTGGTCATGTTCTTGTTGTTTTTTGCAGGATTAATATTTGTGCTTATGACAGGAGTGAAGATTTCAATGATTTTATTTTTCCTCCTGGGGCTCTTTGTTTTTGTCTTAAGTGAATATTTTACTCACCGTTTTTTATTTCATTTAAAAGCACCTAAGAATCCTTTGTTTCTAAAATTTTTAAAGAGAATCCATTATGACCACCACGTGTATCCAAATGATTTAAAGCTTTTATTTCTGCCCTTATGGTATAGTCTTCCCAATTTTCTTATTATTTCAGCCGTTTTTTTTTACTTTTCACGTGACCTAACTGAAACGGTGGTGTTTGGACTAGGTTTAATGGCGATGTTATTAACGTATGAATGGAAGCATTATGTGGCACATCGACCTCTGAAGCCGAAAACAAAATTTGGAAAATGGGCTAAGAAAACGCATATTCTTCATCATTACAAAAATGAAAATTATTGGTTTGGCGTTAGCAATCCGATTGTCGATGTCATATTTGGTACGTTTAAAGAGGAAAAAGAAGTGGAATCAAGTAAGACAGCTAAAAACTTGGAAATGAGATAATATATAAGAACAACCAAGGTACAATACTTAACGGAGTGATCATGGTGATGTGGTTATGATTTTTAATGTCTGAATACTCTGTTTTTTACCAAAGCAAAGAGGGAATGATTCCTCGGAAATTCAGTTGAGGATTGGAGTAAGTAATAATGAATACTCCTCTGACTAAAGCTGTTTGTTCTAACAAGGATAAGCTGGACTGCTGTTGGTTTGTTTACCATAGAGCAGTCCAGCTTATGACATCGAGGGTTTAGGAACGAGGCTAGATTCCTAGTAATCTAGCCTATACGTGGCTAAACGGAAGAGTGCTTATTTTTTTAGTCAGTTTGCAAATTTTTTTCAAAGAAATCTTCTATAGAGTGGTCGAGCATTCATAAAACGCCAGCTAATCCACCATCTATATTCACTGCTGTCCCTGTTACATAAGAGGCAGCATCTGATGCGAGGAATGTAATCACTTTAGCAGCCTCGTCCGTATTTCCAATACGCCCTAAAGGGATATGATGATCTGAATTCCTTGAAAATTGTTCCCATGTAGATTCAGGCGCTGTTTGTTTCCACTTTCTTTCAATTTGAGCACTTCGGATTAGACCAATACATACGGTGTTAACACGGATATTGTCAGGACCAAGATCTTTGCTCATCGCCTTAGTAAGAGCCATGCCTGCTGCTCGGCTCACAGTAGTTGGTAAAGAAGAAGCGGGTGGAGTTTTGGCAATGGCCGCCGTCACATTCACAATTGCCCCTCCTCCAACCTGACGCATATAGGGAATGGCATACCGCGAACAATGGATCGCACCAAATAATTTTAAATCGAGGTCATGATGCCATAGTTCGGTTCCCACTTGTTCAAATGGGTGCGCTGAAGAAGTACCAGCATTATTGATTAAAATGTCGATTCGACCATATTTATCGGCTGTAGCAGTTACAATTCTTTTACAATCATCTTCCTTCGTTACATCCGCCTCTAGGTATAATACTTCAGTGCCTGTTTTTTCAAAAATAAAGGTTGCAGCTGTTTTTAGATTTTCACCATTTCTTGCACAAATAGCGACGTTAGCACCTTCAATAACTAAATTTAGAGCTGTTTCTAATCCAATTCCTTTACTTGCCCCTGTTATTAATGCTACTTTTCCTTTTAATCCTAAGTCCATAATGGGCTCCTTTCTGAAAAGAATAAAACTTAACCTAACACGATGATTAAAACGGATAGAACTGATAAGTTAGAATACCAACGATGATACCTGTTATCGCTCCAAAAAAAACTTCTGCAGGTTGATGTCCTAATAATTCTTTTAGTTTTTCTCTTGACTCTGTTTTCTTTAAATTCGGGTCTTTTAAAGTTTCGATGAGAAGATTGAAATTAGCTAACAAGGTATTTAAAACCTCCGCATGGTATCCTGCATGTCTTCGAACCCCAGTAGCATCATGCATGACAATGAGGGATACGACCACACAAATGGCAAACTCATTGGAATAAACTCCTGTAGTGATTCCAATGGCTGTAGTCAAAGAAATAATTGTAGATGTATGAGAACTAGGCATTCCACCAGTACTAAACATCAGGTTCCATTTTAATTCTCTAGAGGTTATATAGTGGATGGGGATTTTTACAAATTGGGCGATCAACATACCTAAAAGCGCTGCCAAAATGGGATAGGATAAAAACATCGTTCTCCTCCTAATTATTGTTTGTGCTTAGAATATGACATTAAAACCAAAATGATGAAAATGATTAAATTTTTGATCTTTACGTTTAACGCGTTCTTTCAGTAATACTACATTACGCTCATTCTAGAGGCAATATATTTGGATGAAGATTTTAATGCAATGTCAGAATATATTTTTCAAAAGTTATCGAATAACTATTCAATACAAACAAAGTCAGGCACTGAATGCCTTATTTTTTTCAAAATATTGAATATTGCTATAGTACCTATTATAATACCTTTGAACAATCATTTGATTTTCTTGAAAAAAATCTTTCTGCTTTAGAAAGTGAACAACAAGTAACCTGTTCTTGTGGTTACCGGAAAACAGTTCAAGTAATCCGAACCGAATTTTCCTTTACTATTTCGCTGTTTCACTACAAAGATGACGAAGGAGGGGATAGAGTGAGTCTATCGAACGCCGAAATAGAATCAGCGGTCAATCCAAGTGACGAGGATTCCTTTGTCCTAGGTGTAAAGGATTGTATCCCAACACTATTGGGTTACTTAAGTATTGGATTTGCTGCAGGTGTTGTTGAAAAGACGGCAGGTCTTAGCATTGCGGAGATTGCCCTGTTAAGTTTCGTTCTTTATGCTGGTTCAGCTCAATTTATTGCAGCGGGAATGATTGCCGCTAATAGTTCAACCACAGCCATTATTATTACCATTTTCTTTGTCAACGTTCGTCACATTCTACTTAGCGCGGCCCTTTCGCCTTATTTTCGCCATCTTTCACCTTTTAAGAATATGCTCATCGGAACGCTGCTTACCGATGAAACGTTTGGCGTTGCCATTAATAAAGCGGCACATAAGAGAAACATTAGTGAGAAATGGATGCACGGGCTAAATATTACAGCATGGTTAAACTGGGTGATGGCCAATATCGCCGGTGCCTATTTTGGAAATTGGATTTCAAATCCTGAAAAATTCGGGTTAGATTATGCCTTGCCGGCCATGTTTATTGGGCTTCTGGTTCTCTCGATGTTAGGTCGAAAAAAAATCAAACTGGATGTTGTCGTTGCCATCATCGCAGTGGTTATTGCTGTTGGCATCAGCTCCGTGTTTTCAAGCAGTCTAGGTGTGATTGCGGCAACAATTATTGCTTCAACGATAGGGATGGTGTTGGAAAAATGGAAGTAAGATGGGCGATTCTTTTGATTATTTTAGGAACAGCGATTGTCACATTCATTCCCAGGGTGCTGCCGCTGATGGTACTTAGCCGCTTTGAACTGCCTGAATGGGGGATACGATGGTTAAGTTTTATACCCATTTCTGTAATGGCTGCCTTAGTAGGTCAAGAGATTCTCATGGCTGATGGTGAAATTTCGCTATCTGCTGGGAACGTTGAAATACTAGCTGCTATCCCCACCTTTTTCATTGCGATAAAGACACGGAGTTTATTAGCCACTGTCCTGACAGGAATTATATCCTTGATGATATTACGATTTTTATTTTGAAAAATGTATTTTGTTGTAAATAATATTAAGGGAAGTATATTTCGCAACACTATAGATTTTGTTTTAATGGTAAAGTTCACCATTTTAAAGGTGGAAATAATGCATAGAGAGTGGAAGTTTTAGCTGATCATGTAGCATGGTTATTTCCATAAGACGCAGAGAACTCTGATAGCAAATTATTTGTTATTCAGAGTTCTTTTTTATTTTTTCCTGTGCAGCCGCTAATTATTACCGAGGCAGACAGCTTATTCCTTGCCACAAGTGGACAAGCTGATTTTTGTAAGGAGCAAATCATTTATTTTCTTATTCAACAAATTTATTTTGAGGAGATATCCATTGATTTTTTGGTGGTTTTTTGCTTAAGTTTAATGAGAAATGCTTGGATTTAGGAGCGTGGCTATTATTTTTTATTCAATACTATTATTTATTTTTGCAGGATTGGCGGAAATTGGTGGGGGCTATTTAATTTGGTTATGGCTGAAAGAAGACAAGTCATTTTGGTTCGGAATAATCGGCGGCATCATCTTAATTCTGTATGGGATTATCCCGACACTACAAAAGTTTCCTTCTTTTGGAAGGGTATATGCTGCTTATGGGGGCGTGTTTATTTTTCTTGCGGTATTATGGGGCTGGGGTGTTGATAAAAAGGCTCCTGATACCTACGATTGCATTGGTGCAATGATTTGTTTAATTGGTGTCTCTGTTATGCTATGGGCACCAAGACATTGATGATTGGCGCCCGCACACTCGTGACTTTAGTCGTGAGTGTGCGGGTGTTTTTTTTTGTTTTTTTAGAGTTAAAATATGACAAAAGAACTGGTAAGGCCTAGCTGGGCGTATTCATTCTAGAGGGCGGGCCAGGTTCCAATTACGACAGTAGCGTCCAGTTCGTCGTAATTTGCCACCCGTGGGATTAACCCGTTCCGAGCAAAGATCTCAACGGTTTGCATGGCTTGTTGCTGGCTAGTCTCGACCAGTAGATGACCGCCGGGAGCCAACCAGAGTGGAGCCTCAGTAGCCACCTTTCGCTGGATGTCCAGACCGTCCGTGCCCCCGTCGAGCGCCACCCGCGCCTCATGTTCGCGCGCCTCCTGGGGTAACAGCTTGATTGCCTCGGTAGGTACGTAAGGTGCGTTTGCGACCAGGACGTCGACGCGGCCACGCAGTTTAGATGGCAGTGGCTGATAGAGGTCACCTTCGTACACGTTACCAACGGCAGAAGTAACATTGCGGCGGGCACACCGCACTGAGACTGGGTCGATATCAATTGCATGCAACTCGATCCCTCCAAGAGCTGCAGCCAGCGCGACGCCCACGGCACCAGTGCCGCAGCATAGGTCAACGACGATGGCCCCAGGCATGGCCAGGGCAGCTGCCTGGTGGACGAGAAACTCGGTGCGGCGACGGGGTACGAAGACTCCTGGCTCCACCGCTATACGAATACTGCAGAAATCCGCCCAACCAATGATGTGTTCGAGGGGAAAACCGGCTTCTCGTCGTTCCACCATGGCGGCAAGGGTGTCCGGCGTCCGTGCCTCTGAGATAAGCAACCGGGTCTCATCTTCTGCGAAAACACAACCTGCGGTCCGAAGCCTGGTGATTATAGATTTTTCCATTTCGTCGTCCATATAAAAATTCATTGGCTTTCCCATTATTTCACGACCCTTAATACCTTGTTATGTTTATTATTATTGATAATTCGTTAAAAATTTCCGGAATCCTTTATCAACTCTCCTAATTCTTAGACGAATAAGAAAAAAGGCGAGCTTCATCTTGAAGAATCTCACCGTTTAGTATAATAAATATTCGTTAAGATACATCCTTACATAGCATCAATACGTTACCATCTAGGTCTTTAAAAACAAAATAAAAATCGTCCTCAATCTCTGACAATAATTCAACATTATTTTCTTTCAAAAATTGATATGAGGCTTGAATATCATCCGTTACAAACTGAATGGATGGTACTTGATAAGTTGAAATGTTACCATTTTCATCTCTCCACTTTGGCATCGTATCTAAAATTAATCCTGCAGTCCCATCCATAGGAGCATTATATAAATGACCAAAATATATTTCTCCACCTTCCAAACCAAGCATTTTACTATACCACTTTTTTGCTTTCTCAAGGTCACGAACAGGAATAAACACACCACCGATACGGTTTTTTAAAGGTGTTTTTATAGGTGTATTCACTAACAACATACCTCCTTATATAATGTAAGCTATATACTGATTATCGAAAATTCCGATAATTCTTTTTAAACTGTTCAACTGCTACCTTTAGTATAAGAAAAAACTCGACACCTTCATATTGAACATTCGCATTCTACAGTTGAACAAGGAAATACGTGACTAGTCTGATAAAAATCCATCAATGTAGGTAAATGAACGGACTTCTAATTGAGGGAAGTCCGTTTCTTTTATTAAAGTATGTGTAACCATAGCCGTTCAACTTATTTTCAGAGGGGCCCCAATGGAATTGCGAACAGAGATGGCCCCTGTTCGCATTGCAATCGTGAGTTTAATATTAAATTGATTTGACGGGTCTTACATTAACGGTATCCAAATTTCAGAGTAATAATCAGGACTTGATGGGTCTCCGTCAGAGTAGACTTCCATTTCAGGAGTGCCAGCATGCTGATAGTGACTTGATGGGAACCATTCTGAGAAGATTTGTTTCCATGCTTGCTGAATGGCATCGGGCATTGGTCCGTGAACTTCGAATACCCCCCATTTCGATGCAGGGATTTCTAGCTGCAATAAACCATCGGGCGCGTCACCATCATATTCTGCAGCAATCCAATAATCCATTAATTGCGATCCTTGGTCCCGTTTATCCACACATACCCCGACTACGCCTTTAATTTGACCATTATTCAACTTAAATAATAGGTCGTTGGTGCCATCTACGTGAACGTCATTCCACATTTTTGGTATTGCTATTAAATTCTCGCCATTGACACATGAAAACTCTCGCTTAACTCCAACTACTTGAAAACTTTCTCTTTCGACAATTTTGTAATTCATAGGATCTGCTCCTTTCAGACTCACCTGAATCACCAGGCGGTTATAAGATTTCATTTTTCCAGAATGATTCCTTGCTTGACTAGGTGTAAGGCCATGCTGTCGGCGAAATGCTTTCGTAAATGCCTCGGGAGTGTCATAGCCATATTTAAGGGCGATATCAATGATTTTACTGCTTGTATTGTAGAGTTCTTGGGCCGCAAGAGATAAACGTCTGCGGCGGATATATTCCCCTACAGTTATATCCGTTAAGATTGAAAAAGTACGTTGAAAGTGAAAGGCCGAAACATTTGCCTGTTTTGCAATACTTTCAATTGAAATCGGTTCTAGTAAATGTTCCTCTATATATTCAATTGCCTTCTGTAAAGACTCAACCCAGCCTATATCGCTCACTCCTTAATTTCATATTAACAGTCATCCAATGTGAATTCCTGTCAATTTGTGCGGTGCTTGAACAGGTTTCTCTTAGCTTTATTTTTGCCCTATTTTACTAGATTTGTCCAACATGGAAAAATGCTAGGGTAAATATTTCAGCTTAGTATGGTTCAGTCACTGTTTTTATTCATTAAATTTTTTAATTTCTCTTCTGTTGCGGAGCCTTCTAATGGCGTATAGATGCTGAGTCGTAAATCATTATCCCCTTGTAACTGAAGCGAGGTTAAATTAAAAAGCATTTTTCTTGCCTTGGCATGTCTTAATTCAATTTGAACATCTGGAGCAGTACTAACCTGGCTATCAAGCCAAAGCGTCTGGAATTCTTGGTGATGCTCACTCATCTCCTCAATAAATTGTTTGTACCAGTCTTCTCCGGCATATTGGCCGTAGTATACACGAAAAATGGCGAGAAATCCTTTGACAAAGTGCTCCCAATTGACAGCTAGTGACCGTAGCTCTTTTCTTTTAAACACTAAGCGAATTAAGTTTCGCTCTTCCACTGGGACCTGGTCAAAATCGAGAAAAACATGGGCTGCCGCCTGATTCCAACCGATAATTTGACAATAACGGTCGGTTACAACAGTTGGACAATACTTCAATTCCTTGAGGATTTTCTCTAAAGAAGGACTGATTTTTGGTTGTTCCACTGATTTCATAGTGCTTATTACGTGTGTATCCAATGCTAAATCATATAAATATTTCCGTTCATCATTGGTTAATTGTAAGGCAGTAGCTATGCAATCTAGCACAACAGAGGAAACCTTTATATCTCTTCCTTGCTCTAACCAGGTATACCAAGTAGTGCTGACACCTGCTAACTGGGCCACTTCCTCTCTCCTGAGACCTGGAGTTCTTCTTCTGATTCCTACTGGCAATCCGACAGATTCTGGTTGGATTTTGGAACGTTTAGATTTTAAAAAATCTGAAAGGGCAGCTAATCTGGTGTGGTTATTCAAACTCGATCCCTCCAAACATGGTGGTAGTTATACTAGTATAAACCATAACTTGTAATAGGATAACTATTAGGTAAAATAGGAGTAACACGGTAAAGGAGGAAGAGAGAATGGAGAGAGTAGTCATTACAGGAATGGGCGTCATTTCACCACTCGGCAATGATGTTGCAACATTCTGGGGGAATTTAATCGAAGGAAAATCCGGCATTTCTACCATTGATAGATTTGATACGACACAGCATAAAACTAAAATTGCAGGGCTTGTGAAGAATTTTGACGCCAATACCTTATTAGGTCGTAAGGAGGCAAGAAGATTAGATCCATTCTGTCATTTTGCGATAGCTGCAGCAGAACAAGCATGGAATCAATCGGGGCTAGACCACCAGACGATTGATTCAGAGCGATTTGGTGTCTATGTTGGCTCAGGAATAGGCGGGATTGAAACCTTAATCAATAATATGGATTCGTTGCGTGCAAGAGGACCAAGAAAAGTTAGCCCAATGTTGGTGCCCGCAATCATCTCTAATATGGCTGCAGCACAAATAAGCATAAAATATCAGGCAATGGGACCTAGCATGTCACCTGTAACAGCTTGTTCCATCGGAAATACTGCGATTGGCGAAGCGTTTCGCTTGATCCGCTATGGCGGAGCAGATGTCATGTTTGCCGGTGGGGCCGAATCGGCAATCACGGAGTTATCGTTAGCTAGTTTTGAGAATGCGACTGCTTTATCCACGAGGAATGACGAACCTGCAAAATCGAGCCGGCCATTTGATGCGAATCGTGATGGATTTGTCATGGCAGAAGGTGCTGGTATCTTAATTTTAGAATCGTTATCGCATGCAGTAGCGAGGAATGCAACGATTTTTGCAGAAGTAATTGGGTATGGTGCTAGTTCCGATGCCTATCATATGGTAGCCTCACATCCAGAAGGAAAAGGGGCGTATATAGCGATGAAATCTGCATTACGTGATGCCGCCCTTTCTACAAATGAGATTGATGTAATTAGCGCGCATGCAACAAGTACGGAAGTAGGTGATCGTTCCGAAACAGAAGCAATTAAGAGGCTGTTTGGAACTGAAGCCAATCAAGTTCCGATTACAGCAAACAAGTCGATGACCGGCCATATGTTAGGTGCAGCGGGTGGAGTCGAAGCCATCGCCTTAATAAAAAGCATCGAAGCAGGAATCATTCCGCCAACAATCAATCAAGAACAACCGGATCCATCATGCGATTTAGATTATGTTCCAAATACTGCCCGTGAGGCAAAACTACAAATTGGCTTATCCAATTCTTTTGGCTTCGGCGGCCACAATGCCGTCATTGTTTTAAAAAAATATCGCTAAGTAAAAGAATCCTAGATAACAATGGTAAAACAATGAATATGATTGGAATTTTAAAAAGGATAATGACGATTCAGACATTAGTGGAAGTGGTAGAGAAACATCAACCACACGAAGCAGCAGATTTGGTTGTAGATGAAACAAAGTAAGACTATTTAAGGAGTGTCTGTATGCTGGGATAGTTTAGTGGCATCCGTTACTCACGGGTTTATCAACTGGAAACCGCCAGAATGGGTCAGTCATTATAGCTATTCTCTTTTAAAAAGGCTCTTTTTCTAAAGATTGTTACTTTTATTGAAATGGAAGGACGATTTGACCATTACCCTTCAACTCGCTGATATAACATAAAAAGTCGCTGATAAATGAAACATATTCGCTGATAAACCATTTAAACTCTTTGGTAATTTGAATATAGCAAGACCTTTTAGAGAAAAATTGGTTTAATTCGCCTTTAAAATCATGAAGCGGAAAAAATCACCATCTCAATTAAAGAAATTAGGCAAATTTAGTAAGAAAAGCAACAGTTTTTACGAAAACAACCTTTAAATAAATGATTTTACTCCTACACTTGAGATTCTTGATGAAATAGTGTGAAATAATTTTGAATATTATTACATTTAATTTTATACTGTTTTTAACTGCACTAATAAGAGTCTCTGATTCAATAACAATGCAAGAATCTAAGTGACCGGAATACATAGGTAGTAGAAGGGGGTAACGTTTCATGAAATCTGCATTAATACTCGGTGGAACACAATTTGTTGGAAAAAGGTTAGTCCAATTATTATTAGCAGAAGGGATTGAAGTGACAATCGCGACGAGGGGAATGACATCCGATTCCTTCGGTGATCATGTATCAAGATTGAAAATCACTCGCGAAGATGCTGATTCTTTACAACAAGCGTTTAGAAATAAGAAGTGGGATGTTGTCTTTGATCAGACATGTTATTCGTCTCAAGAAGCTTTAGACACGCTGGAGGCATTAGCTGGAAAAATTCAAAAATACGTATTTACTTCCAGTCAGGCTGTCTACGATTTTGGAACAATTCATAAGGAAGAAAACTTTGATGCACTTGAGTATCAGCCAACCTTAAAAAATAGAAAAGAGTACTCAGGCTATGTTGGATACCAGGAAGCAAAGCGAGCAGCTGAAGCGATTCTTTTTCAAAATGCAAAAGTTCCAGTTGTGGCCGTCCGCTTTCCAATCATTGTTGGAAAAGATGATTATACTAATCGGTTGAAATTCCACGTTGAGCATGTAAAAGAAGAGAAAGCTATGTTCATTGAAAATCCTGACTTACGATATAGCTTTATCGATTCAGATGAGGCAGCAAAGTTTTTATTAAGTATGGTAAAGTCCGATTATCAGGGAGCTATTAATCCAGGCTCTAAAGGTGATATTAGTTTAAGAGAATTAGTGAAGTTAATCGAGGATTTTTCTGAAACAAAGGCAATCTTTCATGTAGATGGAGATCCTTCTCCATATAATTTGCCCGGATCGTGGTCAGTCGATATTCAGCGCGCCCAGTCATTAGGGTATCAGTTTACATCACTAGATCAATTGTTAAACCAATTAATTCACCACTATTTGCAGGAGTCACCCCATAACTGATTTGAAAAAAAGTGGGGATACCTGAAATGAAATAGGAAAAAATCTTTCATGAGGTAACTGACCCCAACAAATTAAGTGAACTTTTTATTACAAGTTTTAAATATTCATTTTTTCTTATTATAATAGTATAAAATGAGGATGGGGGAGAAAGTGAGTACTTTCTCCTATAAAAACAGATTGATTGTGAAAACAGTAACAAACTTTCCGTTCAACTAAGAGTTGGCTTAATAAAATAATTTGCCTGGAGCTGGTGACTGAGATGGAGAAAAAAAAAGTTGTCATTATTGGTGGAGGAATTACCGGTTTAGCAACCGCGTATTATCTTCAAAAAGAAATAAAAGAGAAGGCTTTACCACTAGAAGTAAAGCTGTTTGAAGCAAGTAACCGTTTTGGCGGTGTGATTAACACGGTGAAAAAAGACGGCTTTATTGTTGAAAAAGGTCCGGATTCCATTCTCGCACGGAAAGCCAGTGCACTAAAATTAATTAAAGAAGTGGGATTAGAAGATAAAGTTGTGTCGAATACAGCAGGTAAATCTTATATTTATGCAAGGGGTAAGATCCATTCCATGCCTGAGGGGGCTTTCATGGGGATTCCGACCCAAGTTACTCCTTTTGCCCTTTCAGGTCTCTTTTCTCCACTTGGAAAACTAAGAGCAGCAGGTGATTTTATTTTACCAAGAGGAAAAGAAAAGGCCGATCAATCCCTTGGTGAGTTTTTTAGAAGAAGGCTGGGAGATGAAATAGTCGATAACCTAATTGATCCCCTGCTATCAGGAATTTATGCAGGGGACATCGACCGGTTAAGCTTAATGTCATTGTTTCCTATGTTCTATCATATGGAGCAAAAACATCGAAGTCTTGTACTTGGATTGAAAAAAACAATGCCGGCGCCACCTAAAACCGCGAAAAAAGAACCTTCAAAAAAAGGAATGTTTATTTCCTTATCAACCGGTCTTGAATCTTTGGTAGATGAAGTAGTAAGACAGATGGAAGACGGTACTGCTATCAAAGGAACACCTGTTGATAAAATAGTAAAACAGGGGAATCTCTATCATATTACACTAGCAAATGGAACGGTCGAACAGGCTGATAGCGTGGTCATTGCAACGGAACATTTCCATGCCCAAAAGATGCTTTCTGATTATCCGTTCATGAGCACGTTTGACGATATGCCGTCCTATTCAGTAGCGAACGTGGCGATGGCGTTCCCTAAGTCCGCAATCAAACAGGATATCGAAGGAACAGGATTTTTAGTGTCTAGGAATAGTGATTTTAGAATTACAGCCTGTACATGGACTCATAAAAAATGGCCAGGTACGACACCAAAGGAAATGGCATTATTACGCTGTTATGTTGGAAAACCGAATGATCAAGCTGCGGTCGATTTATCTGATGAGGAAATTATTTCGATTGCATTAAGGGACTTGAATAAAACAATGAACATTACGGATAAGCCGTTGTTTCATATTATCACAAGATGGAAGCAGGCAATGCCGCAATATAATGTCGGCCATATTGAGCGGATGAAGAACGTAAAAGAATCCCTCTCTAAGGAATTGCCAGGGGTATTCCTTGCTGGGGGGTCCTATGAGGGTGTCGGTATTCCGGATTGCATTGATCAAGGAGAATCAGCTGTAAAAAAAGTTCTGGAATTTTTGCGATAATCTTGAAGGAAGATTTTAACAGGGGTAAGGTATAGTTGATCTTTTCATGAAAATCTTCCTATTTAAATCAAACTGCTATATTTCAGAAAACGATTACCTATATAGCCCTGCTTAAGGGTATGAATGATATAATATAGAACACAAAAAGGTGTCAGGCACCAGCCATTAATTTGGCTGGTGCCTGACACCTTTATGGTTGATTCGTACTAACAAAAAGGTATACGATACTCAACTGAATCAATTGAAGAAGTAAATGGAGATGGTTTAGTTAAATTTAAACCAGAAAAAACTAATCAAACGTTTGATTGAATCGACGAAAGCCTTGGTATATAGGCTTTTAGGGATTAATCAAACGTTTGATTGAATTTAAAGGGTCGCAATAATTTCTACCCTATTTAGGAAGTTCCTTGTAGGCCATCTTCAGAATGATGTCCTTGTGTTGCGGATACTTTTGTAAAAGATCGTCTTGGGTAAATAATTCAAAGTCTTGGAATTCAAAACCAGGAGAAACCATGCAGCCAACTAGTGAGCATGTATCTTTTTCCAGGACGGAGGAACCAAAGATTGAATTTTTAGGAACCAAAGCTTGAGGTACTTCGCCCTCTTCTACATTCATACCTAATTTCATTTCTTCATATTCTCCATTTTTATGAATGACATGAACGGTTAATGGACTTCCAGCATGGTAATACCATAATTCATCAGATTTCAGACGATGAAAGTGGGAAATATTATTAGACGTTAATAAAAAGTAAATACTCGTATAAAGTTTGCGCTGACCTGCGAAAGTTACACTTAACTCTTTGTCAGAAATTTGTTCCCCAGATGAAAAGGTGCTTTTGTAATAGCCGCCTTCTGGATGCGGAACAAGTCCTAGTTTTGCTACCCAAGAATCTAATTCACTTATATGCATGGCAAAAATCCTCTCACGATATTGTCGAATACATTATAAACTAAACCTAAAAGAATGTCCGTTAGTACAGTCGTTGAGTATAACTTTCTTGAAGTCTTTCCGCAATTGTCTCAGCACTGGTATTAGGGAGCTTAGCGTGTTCAAATAGGATCTTGGCTACAGATGGCAATGTATCTTGATTAATCCAAGAGCTTGGTTCCCATAATCCTGAGCGTTTAAAGGCTTTCGCACAGTGGATGAAGCATTCCTCTACTTCAACACCTATCCCTAAGAGAGGCTTTCGTCCTTTAACAGCCATTTGCTCTAGAAGTTCATCATCCTTTACCAACGTGGCTTTCCCGTTAATTCTAAGTGTTTCCCCAAGTCCAGGAATGAAGAAAACAAGACCAACTCTTGGATTCGATAATATATTACGCATAGAGTCCATTCTTTTATTTCCGGGCCTTTCGGGAATCATTAATCGTTTTTCATCTAACACAAGGACAAAGCCAGGCGAATCCCCTCGTGGAGAGACATCACAAAAACCCGAACTATCAGAAGTGGAAATAACTAAAAATGGAGACTTTGAAATAAAATCAGAACAATGATGGTCTAAATAGGTGATTACCTTATTTTTTACTAATTCACTTGGAAAACCCATGATTGAACGTAATTCTTCTTCGGTTTCAACAGCAAGCTTAAATTTTTCGCTTTGTTCCAAAATATCTTCACTCCCCTGTTTTTTTGAAAATCAAAAATAATATCGTGAAATTTGATAACTGTCTAGCTCCAGCGCCTGGGGGATCGAGGTCATATGCCAATCCGGCAAGGAGGTTAAAAAGCAACCTCTCACTGGCTCGTCCTATGCTTGTCGCCCTTTGGAGAGGCGCTTCAGCTTTTCTCATTAACCTGTAATCACTCTTTCTTTTGGATAATTATATTTTGATTTCTTTTTATTGCCACCAATAATAAATAAGAAGGAAGTTAAACCGATTCTTCCAATGAACATCAAAATCATCAGAATGCTTTTCCCAAAAATACTAAGATCCGGGGTAATCCCAGTAGACATGCCGACTGTACCGAAGGCAGAGCAAACCTCAAAAAAAATAGCAATAAGCTGATGCTGTTTATCAGAAACGCTTAAAGCGACAACCGAAATAAAGCACATGACAAGGGCTAAAAACGTAATCGCCAATGATTTCAAAATATCATCTGGATGAAGCTCGCGATTAAAGATTTTGATATCACGATTTCCTCTCGCAAAGTGAAATACAAATAACATATTTAGAGCAAAGGTTGTCGTCCGGATTCCCCCGCCTACAGAGTTTGGGGAACCACCAATAAACATAAAAATACTCATAACCAAGAGTGTCGGCATCGAAAAATCGTTAATATCCATTGTCGTGATCCCGGCACTTCTTGTCGATGCTGCTTGAAAAAAGGCATAGAAAAACGATTTATGCCACGTCATATCCTTAAAATAATGTTGGAATTCAAAGAAAAAAATAAAGAGCGTCCCTAAAACGAGAAGAATTCCATACGTTGATGTCGCCAGCTTTGTAAATAATGAAAAGCGGAAAGGGTGTCCAAGCTCTGTCTTTTTCCTAAATAAATAGGCCTTCACTTCAATTAATACCGGGAACCCTATGGCGCCAAGAATAATTTGTATGATATTTATCAGTTGCACAAAATAATCACTAGCATATGGAGCATGAGACTGGCCGGTTATATCCATTCCAGCATTTGTTGTTGCACTAACAGATGCAAACAAGCCGTGAAGAAAAGCATCACTCCAAGTCGGATAATATTTCAAGAAATGGAACCCGAGAATGATTCCCCCTACAAGCTCAATAAGGAGAATCATCTTAATGATTTCTTTCACTAGTACAACGAGTCCGGATAATGCGAACTGATTATTGTCAACCATTATGAGACGCCGTTCACGCAATCCAATTTTTCGGCCCAAAAGCATCCAAAAAAAAGTGCTAATGGCCATAATGCCAATACCCGCGAATTGCAATACAATCATAATGACAAAATACCCAAATGTGCTATATGTATTCGATATATCAAATACAGTCAGACCTGTGTCACTAACCACACTGACAGCTGTAAAGACTGTATCAATAAATGCCACTTTGACCCCAGGTTTATGGACAGCAGGGATGCAAAATAATAGAATTGATATTGTTACTGCAAGTAAATAATATCCTGTAATAACCTGGGCAGGTGACAGTTTTTCCATCCAAGCTCGTACTTTATCCCACATGGTTACATTTCCCTTCAATTTTTTTCATTTCTCCTATCATAATTAATATTGAATATTTTTGAAAGGAATATTTTGAAAAACTTGGAGGCAATTTATTATTTGTCACTCCAGTGCCACCTTTCTGCTGGTTGAAAATTAGAAAAAACAAATTCAATTTTATAGGTGAATTTTTTTTATCAATAGGAATAAAGACGAAAGCATTTATGAAGTCAAGAAAAGTATTGTTGAAATGATCGCTATACATCGGTATTGTTAATCAAATGCTGGAAAATACTTTTAATATAATGATAAAAGTGAGGGTTGTCTGTGGGGGACATTACATCTTATGTGGATCAGTATGGATACATAGTGTTATTTATCGCGCTAACACTTGAATTACTTGCCCTGCCATTACCGGGAGAACTCATTATGAGTTATGCAGGGTTTCTTGTCTATCAAGGACACTTGGGATGGTTCACAAGTATTTTGGTAGCTGGTATCGGGAGTTTAGTCGGCATGACGATTAGTTATTGGCTTGGTTTAAAATTTGGTACAGTTTTTTTTGAAAAATATGGTAAGAGATTTCACATGGGACCAGAACGAATAGAAAGTACATCAAGATGGTTTGGTAAGTTTGGGAATAAATTACTTATTGTTGCTTACTTTATCCCTGGTATAAGACATTTTACTGGCTATTTTTCAGGGATTACGAGACTTAGGTTTAGTACATACGCTTTATTTGCCTATAGTGGTGCATTTATCTGGGTTTCCACTTTTATTTCCATCGGGAAAATTCTTGGGCCAAAATGGGATCAATTTCATACCTCAATAAAAAAATACCTGTTAATTGGTGTGATTATAGTTCTGTGCATTTTGGTCATTGTTTATCTGTACCGGACGAAGAAAGAACAAATTAAAGGTACAGCTATTTTAGCGATTAGCCGTGTGATGAAATTATTTAGGTCAAGGAAGCGAACAGGGATATTTATTGTCTTCACTGCTGTGATCACACTTGTGCTTAGCGTTCTGATGATTGAAATTATTCGAAGTTTTTTATCTAATGAATTTCAAGAATTTGATGAAACAATTACCTATTTGGTTCCGGCAACCTTTGATAAACATTGGACTACTTTTATGCAGACCTTCTTTTATATGGGCACCTCAAGAGTTCTATTTTGCGTATGTTTTTTTACCTTAATATGGATCTTATGGAAGGGTAGGAACAAAGTTCTTGAAACATTGGCATGGCTGCTTATTGTCTCAGGAGGAGAATTATTTGAAGTAAGCTTAAGAAGTATTTTTCATAGCTGGGCTGCTATTAATAAAACTTCGGCAGAACGATTGATTGATAAATTTCCAAGTGAACAGTCGTTAATGGTATTTGTTATCTATGGCTTTGCTATTTTTATGTTCATTCGATACACCCGGAGTGTACGATATCATACAGTAGCCGTTGCTGGGGCCCTACTTTTATTACTGCTTATAGCAGTTAGCCGTATCTTTTTTGGTGTTCAACACCCTAGTGATATCGTAGCAGGATATGTATTTGGCGGGGTTTGGTTAAGCTTAAATATCCTTGTGTTAGAAATATTTCGTTTGGTCCAAAATGTCTACATCGAAGTCAAAGAAAATGGATCAGTTTAGGTTCAGTCACCAAAACTTCTAAAAACCAAGAAAGATTGGCTCGAAAAGCCAATCTTTCTTGGTTTAAGAATTGGAAAAATAGTAGTTGCGATTTCCGCCAATCTATTTTGTTCGCAAAAATAAAAGAATCATGAGTCTTGTTTCAATTTTGGTCTTTTCTTTCCAATCAATAAAGTGATTTGTGTCATTGTAATAGGCAAAGAAGATTTTCTTCGATAGGCTAAATATTTTGGATGCCACCTATCGGCATATTTCTCTTTGAATTTTCTTAATCCTTGAAAAGAATAGAGAAATTGTCCATGCAAAAAGATTTGCGAAGCTATTTTTTCACTTAAAAATGAATACCTTGAAAGTCCCACATTCGATAGAGGTGCCATCCCGATATTGAAGTATTTATATTCTTGTTCTTTTGCCCATTCAAATAATGATAGAAAAACAAAGTCCATTGTTCCAGAAGGCGCATCCTTCCTGAACCGCATCAGGTCCAAAGAGATGGTTTGTTTTTGATCATAAACGGGCATTAAGCTTACGAATCCAAGGATCTTCGTTCCATTAGCTTTAACAACGGCAATCTCAGCTTTATTGAGGTATTCCTCATCAAAAAAACCGAGGGAAAAACCCTTTTCCGTTCTTCCTTGAAGCCATTCTTCTGATATTTCCCTAAGCTCATTCATGATATCTTTATCAAAGGGAGGGCTGACAATCTCAAATTGATAATTCTCTCGTTCAAACTTGTTTTTTACTGCCCTTGCTCCCTTCATTTTTTTTCCACTAAATGAAAAGCTGTTTAAATCAACATAAGCCTCCTCGCCAAGCTTGAAAAAGTCATAACCGTTTTCATGCAGATATGGGAGCATTTTCTCGCTGACCTCGTAAAAAACAGGTGTATACCCATGAAGATCGGACTTTTCTCGGAATTCTTCTATGGCTAGTGGCAATTCGTCTCGGTCTCCAACCGGGTCACCGAGGACCACAAGTTTGTCGGCAAATAGCTGATAAGCAAACATGACGTTGTCCTTTTTATTCCAATAAATATATTTATCATGTAAAAAGATTAAATGGGTCAGGACCGTTCCATTATATTGATCCAAATGTTTCATTATTTTTTCATCCTGAGAAAGGGATTTTTCCAGCACCCATTTTTTATCCCTTCTAAACAAATAGCCGATGAAAAAAAGAACCAAGGCGATAAACAAGCCGATTAACGCACTCTTAAATAAATCTTGATAATCTTTAATCACATAGGGCGCTAGCTTTGGGTGCAATTTGATTTCAGAGGTGGGCAAATTGAAATATCCGATTAAAACAAACATTAAGGTAATTACGACAAACATACCGATATCAAAAATAGTTTTGCCCCAGCTTAAAACAAAACGCACTCTGTAAAAACGTCTTTTTGAAATTCTCAATAGTACGATAACAATTAGAAGATACAATGCTTCCTCATAATCCAATCCTTTAATGAAAGTAAATAAGGCAGCAAAAAACAAGACAACAATCGTGATGTGGTATGCCCGTTTCTCTTTGTACTGAATCCCTCGGGATAAACCGAGTAGGATAAAGCCAGTTGCAACAGAAAGATGATGAGAAATATTCATAATGGGAAAGGATAAAAATTCTTGTGCAATCTTTAACCTTCCAATAATTCCTGGTACTGCTGCAGAAAGAAGCAAAACAAGTCCAGATAGAAATACCAAGAATGTTAACAGGATATGGCTAGTCCTCACTAGGATGGCATCAGGAACATGGTTCCATAATTGATTCCACCGGCCCCAAAGAACCTTGACGAATAAAACTACCCCCACTAAAAATGGAAGAATAAAATATCCAATGCGATAAAAGAGCAGCAGGATAAGCACTTTCTCTTCCGGAACCGCCAAGAGCTGAGTACCCCAAATGAAAACTAAGTCGAATGAGCCAAAGCCTCCCGGAATCATACTGATAATACCTGCACAGGAAGCGACAATAAAAACAGGAATTAGGTCATCAAAATCAATAGGAATGTTCAAAATCATACATAATAGCCAAATGACAAGAAAAGCGGTGATCCATTCAAATAAAGAAACGAAAAGGAGTCTTAATGCCATTCCCCAATCGATAATGAAATCAGCCGCTTTTTTCCGTTGTATGAGAAAGACTACGAAAAAAATTGGCAGATATAAACTTACGGCAACGATGCCCCAAAAAAGCCATTTTTTATCATGAAGGAGAGGAAAGCCTCTATATCCAACCAGGACAATCCAGGAAAGCAAGGAGATACCGGTAAGGAAGTAAAGAGAAACAGAAGCAATTATCTTCACCAGTCTTTTCTTGTCTGGTTCATATTCATGATAGAAATAGGTTCTTAGTGTGGCACCAGCGAGACCTCCAAACCCAATGAAGTTTGCAAAGGTATTCGCAATAAATGACTTTTTCAACAGCTCTTTTAACGGTACTTTAATCCCTAATATTTTTGCTAAACAAACATCGTAGAAAAACATCGGGGAAATAGCACAAAAAGTAATGAATAGAATCAAGATCAGTTTTGCCAAATGCAAGTGACTAACTTCACGACGAAGCAAATGAACATTTACATTTCCGGTAAACTTTTTTATTTCATAGACAGCAAAAGCTAACAAAATCAGTGGAATAATAACTTTTATGAATGTAAAAATCTTTTCTTTATTAAATTTTTTCAAACTCATTCACCTATTTTCTCCTTGCGCGCCAGCGATAGACATTTTCAATCAACAAATGATAAAAAAAGAAGCCGCCAGTTAACGATGGTAAAATATGAATCTTATCTGTATTTTGTATCGAAAGTACACAAATATTCGTAAAACATCGGGTTTGATGCTCTGTTGCCGTCGAAGTGGATCAAGTAGAGGAGAGGGATTCGGTAGTGTAAAAGCGATTTGTGAAGGCAAGAAAAAGGGAAACACACCTAATAATAATAAAAACCCTCTAAAAAATTTGTTGTCTCAACAAAAAACACACGAAATTTCATATGAAATCTCGTGTGTTCGACATTGTGATGGTATTGTGTGTATCTCTGAAGAAAACCAATCAAGATTCCCTTAATTTTTTTCGTTCTTTTCAGTAGTTTATGAATGAAAATACTGTAAAATAGTTCCTTTGCCTTCTTCAACTTCTACCTCAGCATAAGCACCATTAATAAATGTAATTTGCGGTGGCACATGACCGCAATCAATATCATAAATAATCGCTATTTCCAACTCATCAGCAAGGTTTTGATAAACATCTTCCGCTGTATAATTCCCGACCGGCATGTTCGCGGCACTGCGCCCAAACATAATGCCTGAACAATGTTCAAACCAGCCAGCTAACTTCATTTGGACCAGTGATCTACGTAAATCTGTTGTTGTCATTTCACAGTTCTCTAAGTACCAGATTACAGGCTCTCCGTTGAGATGCTTTTTCCTAAAACTTTGTACATCACCGAATGGTGTGCCAATTAAATGTCTGATTACGTCGATACAACCACCAAGAATCCGTCCTTGAATTTTCACACTATTATTGGATACTGTTTTCCAATTAGTATTTTCCGTTAAATGAAAAACAAAGGGGGAAGGGTTATCATGCTGCCATTCTTTTTGATAGAGGACAGATGAACGCTGCAGGACCGATTCACCCGTATTCGTTGATAATACGGCCTGCCACATGGCTGTTGTGTCATCGGAGTTTTCTCCCCTTAAATCTATAAGGTTTGTTCCATGAGCCGTAGCAATACCTGTTTTTAAGGTCATTGCTAGTAATAATACACTTAGATCTGAGTAACCCAGCACCCACTTTTGCTTGATGTTTTCAAAGTTAATTAATTCAAGGATTTCAATTAATAGTTCGCCACCCCATGGTGGAATGATGATGTCAATATTGTCGTCATGCATCATGGCATTAAATTCGGCTGCACGATTTTTAGCCGAGGATGATTTTGCCTTATCTTGCGTCCAAACCGTATCTCCACAGGTAATTCTAAAGCCTTTCATCTCCATCCGGCTTAAGGCAAGTTTAAACATGTCATGTAATTCAACTGGCACACCAGATGATGGTGCGGTTACCCCTATTATTGCGCCTTTTTTTAAATGCGGATATTTAATCAACTAGATCCCCCCTGAAGGTTTTACACGATCTTACCAGATAGAAGTTATTTGAACAATAAAAAATATTTGATTTTTTCAAAACAATCTCTTTTTATTCATTGATATATGGGGAGCTTACCAACCAGCCTGTAATGATTCTGGTATAATAAAGGTAACATTGGAAAATTTATACTTTCTAGTTGATTAACCGTTTAATTTATTCGAAGGGGGAGTAAGCTTCATGTTATCTTTTGAGGAAAAAAAGGCCATTTTCCGTTCTTTTCAGTTAAAGGAGAAAAAGATTAGTAATGGTCGAGTAAATTTTGTCTATCCGGAAAGTAAACAGCGGGGCCAAGTTTTAGCAACGCAATTACATCCAAGTGGGAATGGCTATGTGATCGGTAAATATTTGTTAGATGAATCCATTAAACATAATGGCTATAAGCTTGACTCGAGGGGGTATATTTCGGTTAGGGATTTTTCCAAAGACGAATTAACGAAAGTTATATCTGAAGTGATGAAGTCCATGTCGGAAATAACTGATCCCCTTTTGTTTTTTGAAAAGAAGACCGTATCCGAAAATGCCAATCATTCTATTGAAAGGCAGGAGGCTTCCGAAAAGGTAACGGAAAGTAAAATTGAACCTATTGATGTGGCCATGAAAAAACCAGAAAAGGTAGAGGAAAGAAAAAGTGAACCTAACGAAGACATTCCGGCTGTAGCTGCGTATGATAATTTAGCTTGTTCTTTACTAAATCATTGGGTGGGCTTGACCATATCCGTGGCCGAATGTGGTTTTATAGTATGGAGGAATACGGTCCGAAAACTAGGCAGGCTAAAATAAAAAAGGTTAATAGCCCTACATAGAACCTTGCTCATTCAATGGGCAAGGTTTTTCCACGCATTAATATATAAATGTGATATTATTGGCGCAGCAAATTTTTTTATAGCTTTTGATTAAAGGCTAGATTAGAAGAATTCAGGAGGATCTTTTGTGAGAAACATAACCTTATCAAATGGGAATATAGTAGAGGTAGAATGCTTAAGCTGTGCTTTAACGAGTGGATTAATTGAACCCGATGGAGGTGTAGTCATCGAAACAGATCATTTCCATGCTCACCAAGATGTCGCTTACCCAATAAGGGGATTAATCATTTTAGCGTCGAAGCGCCATATTAATTGTTTTGATGAATTAACCGAAGCTGAGAAGGTTGATTACATAAACATCCTAACAAAAATTAGAAAAGCTCAACGAGAAGTGTTGGGAATCGAACATGTTTACTATTTTTATAATGAAGATACAACCCACCATTTTCACACCTGGATGGTTCCCCGCTATGAATGGATGTACAGTTTTGGGCGTTCCGTGGAATCTGTTAGACCGGTCCTACTCCATGCCAGAAATGAAATGAATGATGAAGTAAATGTGAATGAAGTGATGGAGGCAATTAAGCTACTTACTAATGAGCTGGACGGATAACTATTCTTTGGTTGATAATAAAAAAATGCATGGATGTGATTTTTACGGGTTCGGTTGTTGGGGAGAAAACAGTAAATAACAATAATTAGAGACACAATTCGCTTATGAATTCGTTGTCTCTTTTTTATTGATATATCAATACCTTACTCCATTTTAACTTAAAATTTAGCGACTATTTTAACATACCAATTATTTAGACCGCATAAATCTAAGTGGTCTCGTTAAAAACAATTACACATCTACCTTATCCAATTGGTATGTTGCTCAGGAAATACGGCGGCTGGTTCAAATCAATTCTGTCCAAGACAGAGATGAAGAATATGAATTTCATAAAGACGGTTGTATCGCAGAAGAGTTAACGCCATTTATTGAACCAAACGGATTTTATAAACAAGGAAAAAGCAGACTTGGAACACAGAGGTTGCAGTGTAAGGTTTGTAAAAAGAAAACATCTCTTACTCCTAAAAGGGATAACTCAATAACTTACAATCAAAACGAAGTGGTGTTCACCACCTTTTCGCTAAATTGCTATTAAGTCGTACACCTGTGACAAGAACCTGTGAGATTTTAGAAATAGGCAGAGGAACTTATTATGATAAATTAGAGTTTCTTTATCGAAGGTGTTTAGAGTTTCTAGAACGACACGAAACTAAACCCCTTCAAAGATTAGAGTTTAAAGAAATGTGGCTGAACACCGATAAAATGACCTATTATCTAAATAATGTTCGTCAAAAAGGGATGGGTGGTAGACGATACGATGATGTTGAAGAAAATCAATTCCCAACGCACGTTCTTGTATCTGCTGATGTTTTATCCAGATATGTGTTTAGAAGCGACGTGGCTTATGATTGGGAAATCACATTAGGTGATATTGCACTCGATACGGTGTTACAAAAAGAAGAGCATCTTATTGAATTTGCTAAAAAGTATGCTCAATATCCTAAGTATTCACATTATCCGCAACCTCCATCTGCTAACGATACACAATCTAAAAGTGACTATTATAAAGAGTTGGCATTGGTAGAACGTAGAATGAAATATATAGATGGATTACACGTTGGTTCGACTTATACCACAATTGCACATCTCTGGTTAATCAAACAGCTTGTAAATGCTCCTGAATGGCGTTTTGTGACAGACGAGGATAATTCCCTTATGACTTCTATCAATCGTGTCTTTTCGAAGGAAATCAGACTTTCTGATGCACATCATTTTCTTTGCCAAACAGATAAGACCAAAACGAGAAAACAAGCTCGTGAGGAGTTTGTTCAAGCGAGAGTAGATTTAATTGATTGGGGAACAATGTGTGGTTATGGAACAAGGTCATTGAGAAAGTTAGCATACTTGCAGATGGCAGAATTGTTCGAACATCACAAATTTCGTAAAGAAATCGTAACCGCCGTTGGAACACATCTAGCATATGCAGACAATCCAATTTTGCATCCACTTGCAACAATCGATAGAGGACTTCGTTCGGTAGATTGTACAACAAATCTCTCTTCTCTGGAACCGAAAGAAATTGCCGCTTTAATATTAAATGTAAATGACAATGCAACTAATACTTTCATCCAACACATTCGGAGAAGATTGTCTATCTTAGAAAGACCTTTAACGACTGCTCGTGGTGATGGGAAGAGTTATATCTAAGCCAATTTTAATCCGAAATATGCTCAAATGGTTCTTACGATACTTCGCACCTATTATAACTTCTGTCTAGCTTATAAAACCAAAGATGTAATAGTGACACCTGCACAAAGATTAGGTATAACAGGTAAGCAATTTTCTTTAAAAGATATAATTAATTTGAGATAACATCACCATACTTGGTGGTGTTTTTTCTTGAAGGGAAATACAAATATTTAGAAAATTATACAAATATTACACCTTTTATATTATAATTCTATAAATACTGAAAAAGGGGATAATTCATATGAAAGAATGTTTTATTTGCAATAAACACGCTGGAAATATTGAAACTTCTGGAGTTATGATTTATGAAGACGAATATGTATATGTAGGACACATTGATAGAAATGGTAAACCCAACTATTTAGGTCATATTATGATTGACCTAAAAAGACACGCACCGACACTTGCTGAAATGACAGTAGAAGAAGCAAAAGCATTCGGTGTCATTATGGCTAGAGTCAGCAAAGCTCTAAAGGAGTCAGAAAACGCTGAGCATATTTACTCACTTGTTTCAGGGAATTCTGTTCCTCATCTTCATATGCACCTAGTTGCTCGTTATCCTAATACACCAAAAGAACATTGGGGACCGATGGAAGTTTACGATTGGGAAGATGCACCTATGGGTGACAACAATGATGTTATTGAACTTTGTAATCGTATTAAAACATTTTTAGAGAACAATCAATATGAATAATGAATTCAAAGATTTTAGTTGGGTTGGAAGCCAAGAAAACTTCGTAGATAAAGTAAACATTCAGCATATAAATCATATAATTGTGGGACGATATGGCGGCAATTCGAATGTAGGACAATATAAGAACGAAGATGGATGCCTAGTATGGTTTAACGAAAAAGAAGATTGGGAATTCGTTATTGTTTTAGATGCACATAACACAGCCGAGAGTGCCGAAAGAGTATTAGAATTGTTCGAAAATGAAAAATCTCAAATAAAGCATTTATTATCTATGGCGACAACTCAAAAAACTTTTAAGATGCTAGAAGAAAAGGTATTATGTATGTTTCAATCTAGGGAATTCTTATCTACTTGCCGAAATGTTGAAGGAGAAACCGCTTGTTTAATTGTTGTTAGAAAAGATAAATATATTTGGTGGTTTTCTGTTGGGGACTGCGTTCTTTATTTATTTCATCCAGAACTATCTGCACTAGGTCAATACCAAATAAATCAAAGACAATTCTATGAATGGATAGGACAAGTTAATACTTTTGAACAAGAAGTACCTTGTTACAGTGTGGGAATAAAAGAATTGAGACAAGGAGAAAATCGCTTTTTTCTGACCACAGATGGTCTAATTGAATGCCCTAATGTACCATATTCAAACCCAACAAACATTTATTATTCTTTCTTTAATTCTAAAGATGAAGAAAGCATTAAATCAATGTTTAATAACATCCAAGAAAATAATGTCAGAGATAGCACTACCATAATTTCTTGGAAAGTAAATATTCTAAAGGAAGCTACTATACCAAGTAATCAACAGGCGAAAAAATACTGATTATTATGCTAATTATGAAGCTAAATACTATATAAAAGAGGTGCGAATTGCACCTCTTTTTCTAATGTTATTTTAAGTTTTCTCCCCGTGAACCGATCCCGTTAATGTGATTTCCATGCGTTTTCGTTTGCTTGTTCAGCTATCGATTGCGAATTTTGTAAAGGATCGCTGCCACTATATTGGAAGGTAAATTAAGTAGATTTCCTTGAAGATTAAATTGCAGTTGCTGCTCCTCAAAGGACATATTATCGTAAATTTCATTATGGGATTGATTTAATTCCTTAAATCGCTCCTTCGTTTCGGAAATATAAGAATATTGGACTGGAATCATGATGAGAAAATAAACGACATAGACAGAAAGACAAACGATTAAAACTAATTCCATGCGTACTTCCCCCTTTTTAGCTCTTATAATTATTGTACGATTAAGGAGCGTTAATGTTTCGAAAATTTTCAATTATTTTCCTAAAATAAATTTAGAAAAATAAGGAGTTGATAGCTAATCATACATTTGACCAAATAAATATCTTTTCTTTTTGGCTGCAAAAGTTGTGATGTAAGAAGGGATGTATTTCCTCATTGCCGAATTTAGTAGTAAAAAAGAAGAAATTAATTCTCGGGAGGGAACAAAAGTGGGGATTATTCTTAAAAAAGTTTTTGTCGGTATGCCAAAGACAATTGGAAGTAATGAGGCTGCAAATCTAATGGAGCGGGAATGGACAAGTGCCATTTTTAAAGGGCCGGTCGAAGGTCCAATCTGGGTTGGCAAAACGGGTTTAGCTGGTGATGGACAAGGCGATCTGGAACATCATGGCGGGCCAGAAAAAGCTGTTTTTGCTTATTCGTTTGAAAATTATCCTTACTGGCAAAATGAATTAGATATTCCTGAGATATCATCCGGTGGCATGGGAGAGAATTTGGTCATGGAACATGTAACTGAGGAAACGATTTCGATTGGCGATACTTTTCAAATTGGTGAGGCGGTCATACAAGTTTCGCAGCCAAGACAACCATGCTGGAAGCCGGCGCGCCGATTTAAAGTAAAGAACTTAGCGTTGTTACTACAGAATACAGGGAGAACCGGTTGGTATTTTCGTGTTTTGCAAGAGGGGGTTGTAGAGGAGAGGCAAACATTTACTTTAGTCGAACGCTCATTTCCGCAATGGACCATCCAAAAATGTAATCAAATTATCCATTCTAAGCAACCAAATTATGTGGAAATGCGCGAGCTTGCAAGCTGTGAATTACTTGCGCCAGGCATGAGAGCCACATTAGAAAAGCGGATAGAGAAAAGGGAATTGCCGGATATTCGAGATCGGGTTTTGGGGCCGAATGAATAACAGTCGGGTTTTTGAAAAGCGGGAAGATTGAGGAAATAAGATTTTCGTTAGAGTAATTCTTATGAAAAACAGTCTTTACAAAAATAGGGGTGAATCAAATGTATCAATTAACAGAAGGTCAAGTGGAAAGGAATGAGTACTCAACCATCCCTTTTAAGTGGATTCGCAGTGAACAACCAAATAATAGTATCTGTATCATGCTTCCAGGGCTTGGTTACACAACGAAGCGACCACTATTTCATTATGCAACCGGAGTGTGTTTGAATAATAAGATTGATGTTCTTCATGTAAACTATGAATTTGCAAAAAATGAACATTTTAAAAAGCTTAGCGAAACAGAACAAGAGAATTGGATGTATGAAGATGTAAAGGCTGTTGTCAGGGAAGTAGTAAAAGATATAAACTATGAGCAATGTTTCCTGTTGAGTAAATCGATTGGAACGATTCCAATGGCAATGGAATGGACCGAAAAAAATTTCATCCACAATTCGGTTGGAATATGGTTAACTCCTCTAATAAAAAACGAAAATGTATACCAAGCACTATTGAAAACTGAGCTTCCTTCTCTTTGTATAATAGGGGACCAAGACAACCATTTTATCGAGGATCGGATTTATTCAATAAAAAATAATGAATGTGTGAGCACTGTTGTTATTCCTAACGCTGACCATAGTTTAGAAATAAAAGAGGATATTTTAGCATCCATTGATGCTGCAAAAGAAGTTATCACTGCCATTCAAGACTTTATTATTAAAAATAAGCAATAATTTTCACACTCAAGAAACCTTTTCAGAATTAATTCGTCTTTTTCTAAAAAGGGATGTGTATACTTGTGTTCAAAAGGATATCTTTGATTGTTTTTATTTCGATAATGAGTGTCCTTACCTCAGGCTGCGGATTGGGTAAAGGCACTGCAGGTGACCTGCCTAATAATCACGGCCCAAATAATCAATCAGACAATAACGAGGTCAAAGAAATCCACGGCATGTTAGAAAATATTGACCGACTAAATCTGTTCGTTGAAAATGTACATAGTGGAAAAGATGATAAGGTTAGGCTTACTCGGTACACCATTGAAGGCGATCCAATCTTTCATGATTTAACCTATCATGATGCGAAATTAACAATAAAAATGGACACGACAAAGGATAAGTTTGGTCAAGGGGAAGTAACAACCAATGTCTGTAAAGGTATTCAAAAGCAAGAATCAGACACAGAAACAAAATACATCCTTGAAGAATGTCCGAATCTACCTGAATTATTAACCATTTCCCATGATGTCGACAAAGAGGATTATTTTGCTTTCGATCTGAAATATGGGATTGGAAAGAAAAACGAAATCGATACAAAGAAACAGGTGTTAAAAAAGGATTTACAGAATGGCGAATTCGTTGACGTTTCCGACTTTCAATTTTCCAAAAAGGAATTGAACGCCATTTATAAATGGATGGTTTATTCGAATTACCTTAATGAGAAAAAGCTAACAAAGGAATGTAATCAGAAACCATATGAAAGCTATGAGTTGGATGTATGGATCAATAGTGGGTCCCGACACTTTGAATGGTCTGAATGTGATAAGAGTGATGATGGCAAGGAAATGACCAAGTTAGTTCATAATATTCTTGATGTCTTAAAGCAGAATTCAATTTATCAATCACTTCCTAAAGTTAAAGGTGACCATGAATAAAGGGAGAATTGTGCTGGGGTTGTATGAATGAAAATCCATTTCTTATATATCTTACTATTACTTAATTTCCTTTTAGCTGGTTGCGGTCTAGAAAGAGGGAAAATCCATTAGGGTAAACGGTGTCTACTATGACGATGAATATATGGTTCTGCATTTGAAATAGACAATGGTACGGAAAGGAAGATTAAATGATTAAGGGTGAAAATATTTACATAAGGTCATTTTCTAAAGATGATGCGGCTGCACTCCTTAGATTACAGACTGAAAACCGTCGTTTTTTTGAAAAGTTTTCGATGGAACGGAATGAGGATTTCTATTCGATTGAAACCCAGCTTAATAGAATAAAAATATATGAAGAAGATCGTAGAAACGATCAAGCCTATACCTTTGGGATTTTTATAAATGACGGCACTTTAATTGGTACGATTAATTTATTTCAAGTATTAAGGGGCTCACTCCAAGGTGCCTTCATCGGCTATTTTTTAGATGAAAAGCATAATGGGAAAGGCTTCACAACAAAAGCGGTGAAACTGTTGGTGGCATATGCATTCGATGAATTGAATTTACACCGGATAGAAGCTGGCGTCATGCCGCATAATATTGGGTCAATTCGGGTGTTAGAGAAATCTGGTTTTCATAAAGAAGGAATTGCAGTGAAAAATGTGAAGATAAACGGAAAATGGGAAGACCATCAGGTGTTGGCCATCATTAATCCTAATGACTAAAATAGGTGATCAGGTGGAAAAATGATAGTGGGATTTGTTGAAACACCCTTCAGATAAGCTGAAGGGTGTTTTTCAATAGTATTTATTAGATGTAATACAAACAGTTTTAGGGGATAATCGCATCTCCTCGTGTATCAAAATAAATTAACTCAATAGCATCGGTAGACCAACAGCGACTAAAAGAATGACAAGTATGATGATCCACGAAAGTGGGTGGGCCCAGTTATTCGTCCAGCCAATCCCAAAACGCTTCTCTAAAAATATTGCCGGGTCGTTCTTGTTAAAATAGAACATGCCAAGCTTCCAATAACGATCATCGTCACGATTAACAATTGTGCCACTTTCGCTTCCAGTTTTTACTGGGATACGGCTTCCACCTTGGCCAGTCGTTATCGATAAAATGATTGTCCACGCGAGAATCCCAACAGTAAATACAAGAGGTACAATCATTAATAATTGCTGATTAATCGGATAAATTATTGAAAGCTGGATTAGCAAGAACATGCTAACCAATGCCGTACCCATAATGATGGTGAAAAGCGACCATCTTCTGCGAAAAATAAGGTTTTGTCGGATCGATACTTCTGGATTCTCGGCGGATACTTGCTGTTTTGCTTTAGAAATAATCGTATTAATGAATAAAAAGACTAGTGTAAGATAGATTTGCATAATCGGCATAAGCAGCACTGATCGGTATGATTTATGTGTCCAATCAGTGGCTTCGCCGCTAAGGTTGTAGTGACTGGGGTATCTATCAGGTATTTGTTGATAATTTATAAGAGTAATGACTACGGCAACAATCGAAATCAAAAAGGGTATGACAAACCAATAATTAGAATGTGCAAGCTTCTTGTTTCGGAAGCCGGTATCAACCATGACTAACTGAGGTTTTTGCGCCCAATCTTGATTTTTACTTTTCAATTCCTTCATTTGCTTATGAAAAACAAGATACACGGCAAAACTAGCAGCTAGAACGATACCTATTAATATGGCAAACAAGATGCCGATGAAATCTTCATCGTGCCCACCTGCTAAAAGCAAAAAGGCAGCAGAAGTGATGAGAGCAAGCAACACATTCGTCCAAGCGTATTTTTGGCGCATTTTTTTAATATCAGGACGGTGATAGGCCTTCTCTGGAATTGATACTCCGAAACTTTCTGTTTTTCTTGTCCAGAAAGGGATAAAGATAACTGTAATAAATATCGGAATCATCATCGCAACGAGAAATATTAAATTGGCAGTGTTCATGATTCATCATCCTTTATGTTAAACTTTGTGAAAATTTGGCTGCAAAGCTGAGAAAAGTCTTTTTCGGAAACATTCCGGCACACTGCTTCGGCAATAAGCGGATGGATCTTAGACTCCAGCTCAGACCAGTAGGCTTCATCGGCTTGCGGAACCCCATCGGGATTGACAACTACACCCTTTTGTCGATGAATTAAGATAAATCCTTCCTGCTTCAATTGCTGATAAGCTTTGTTGACGGTATGAAGATTAATTCCAAGATCAGCTGCCAGCGACCTTACAGAGGGCAGTCCCTCACCGGGGCTTAATTCCTTTTTTGCGATGCCAGCTATGATTTGGTATTTTAATTGTGTATAGATTGGTTCTTCTGATTCCAAGTCAAGTGTAAGATACACATACTCCACACTCCTTTTGTGTTATTTGTTATATTTATAGTATAACAGTTATAACAAAAACGTCAATATTTTAAAAAAAGCTCTGTTCGTAAAAGAACACGGCTGGTCAATATTTCTTTGAGGGGAGAAGGTATAATGACACAGGACAAAAATATTAACAAAATTGGTATTCCAGCTGATTTAGCTAAGCCAGCACGACGAGCACTTCTAGGGGCTGGATATGTGCAGCTTGAGCAGCTCGCCAATGTTAGTGAGGCAGAAATCTTGCAGCTACACGGAATGGGACCAAAAGCATTAGAACAGCTCCGCCGTGCGCTCGCAACCAAGGGACTATCGTTTGCAAGCCGTGCTTGAGTTCTAGTGATTCTTCTAATAGAAGGATCATTTTTTTACATAAAAAATCTCCATTTACATTTTATGGTGTTAGAGTATAGTAAATAAGGGGGGGATTTGTAATGGTTGTTAGAGAAGCGAGAGTCACGGATGCGGATAAACTGGTTCGACTGATTCAACAGGTTGAGACAGAATCCGAATTCATGTTGATGGAAGCAGGCGAAAGACAAATGACTCCTGAACAGCAAGGACAAAGGATAGAATCTTGCGAAAAATGGAAAACTTTGCTTTTTAATAGTGCAAAGTACAATAAGAAACAAAGCGGAGGACAACGATGCAATTTGAACAATTAAAAGAATTTATTAAGGATTTTCCTAAATTGAATAAAGCTTATCAAGTTAAAGTCGGGGAAGGATATACTATAACAAGTATATCTGCCAGATCTCTATGTCCTGAAAGATCATTAGATATAAAAAGCATAGAGATTCATATGGAAAATACGAATGGAAAAAGAATTGTAATCAACTTCTATGAGGGAACAATAAAGTTTTTATACATTGATGAGATCCCTTCTGGAAAAGGAATAGTTTACGACAATATGGTATTAAATAAAGAAATGATTCATGAAAAGGATTTCAAAAAAAAGCTATTTGGTGGATATGATGATCGTGAAGTGAATGTTTTTTTAGACCTGATTATTTCAGATTATAAGTACATGGAATTACTGCAAAAAGAGAACAAAATACTTAGGGAAGACATTAAAAAATTCAGGGACAAATAAATAGTATATACAGAAAGGAGTATGGATAGAAGTTTAGTAGTAAGAACGCATTATAGGTGCCTAGCACTATAATTTGCCAATCGGAAAAACGATGGTAATTAATAAAAATTTGGAGTAGGGAAAGATGCCTCCATTAAAGGCGGTCATCTTCCCATGCCCTGTCATAATCTTTAATATAGTGTTTTTCTTTTAATGTTTGTTCCGTTTGATTTTGGATCTCCGTATTTTTTATTTGTCTATCCTGTTCTTCTTTTTTCATACCAGTTGCCTCATATTGTTGGCAATTATCAAAGAAGCCTAATGCATATTTAACCCCTTCTTGAATATCATTTGTTTCATAAGCATCTAAGTCTTCGTGGGTAATTCTCAATTTCACTCCTTCTAATGCATAACCGCTATCCAAATCAATATCCAAAAGCACTTCATAGCCTTCCGTATTTTCATTTGCTTCAATAATATTGAAGGTCTGAATGGTTGTACCCGTTTCATACTCGATTGATTCCATAAAATCTGACATAAGAACACCGCCTTTTCCTTAACACTTCATAGGTAACCTTCCATAGTTTAACCTTACTTGCTTCTGATATTCCTTTAGTAACTAACGCTGATTTTAAGCCCTTTTAGATTAGTATTATATAATTCTTAAAAACAAAATATTTTGAAAATAACAACAATTATTAAGTATAAATGGTATAATAATCCATATTACCTCGTGATTTTTTCATATGACAGGTTTCAATGAAATCATGAAAGGGGTAGAGGAGAATGGCTGAAAGTGTTTTCGAACTCTTGAAAAAAAAGGGGATAGTTGTACCTGAACACCATATTCAACCCTTAATGTCACAGTTGGATGCCTACCAATTACTGAACAACAATCCGAATCTTGAAAAGCTTGCAGGTAAAAAGGAGGGTCATAAACATTTACTGGAGGAGTTCAGGCACTAGTAAGGTCATGGCGACCAAATCCAAAGAAGAATGATCTCCATTAAAAGTATTTTTATCAAGTGGTGTCACTTTACACAGATAGACAGGTTAAGAATGTTTGCCTAATTTGAAAAAATAATTATCTCAACACGTGGGGATGATAGTAAACGGGGTAGACACGAAAAAAAAGCAATACCCTGTCAGCGACAAGGTATCATGGAAGGGATCACTTTCATTTGGATAGGAAAATGAAAGTGATCAAATTCTATTTTTTATTGACTGATACGGAACCGGCGCTGGATTGCAGCTTGAGCTTTGGACCACCTGAACCAATAGAGGCGATGACACGGTCACGGTCCTTTGTATTGTACGAAACGTTTGACAGATTTACATCAACATGACCAGCAGATGTCTGGAGGTTCATTTGAAGCGACTCTGGTTGATGTTCGGTCACGATCCGAACGGAACCGGCACTGCTACTGGCGTAAATGTCATGAGAAATTGCCTTTAACTGGACATCAATTGAACCTGCACTATCGGTTAAATCCAACTTTCCTTCAATGTTGGTTAACTTCATACTACCTGCGGAAGAATGAGCAGTTACATCCCCTTTTAAGTCATTGGCCTTAATGCTACCTGCGGAAGAGTCCAAATCAAAGTGGTTGGCTGAAATTTGTTCGACGGTAATACTACCTGCTTGCGAATGACCTTTCAGTTCACTGTACATTTTTTGTGGTACTTCAACATCGGCTTGCAGTTCATTTGTCATGAATCCAAAAGGCGAAAATTGAAAAAGATGATCATTTTTTTTTCGAATTTCTATTTTAGCGGTATCACCGCTTGTATTTACTGAAAACACAAGATCCTTTTTCGATGTTCCACCGTGGAGATGAACGGTAATATCATCGGATTTTGTAGGAGAAAAATGCACACTAGCTAAACTTGATTCCAATACGATTTTATTTATGTCCTTTGCGTTGATCGTTTTTGTTTCATCTATAGTGACGGTTGAATAATTATCATGAGTATACCCATAAGCTACAACTCCAATTACCCCAATTACCAAGCCTAAAATAGCTGCAACGATAGAATATTTCTTCAAATTAATAACCCCCTTTCACGATTTTTACGTTGAGTTTCCAGTACCAGTGGATTATCTTTAAAAACCACTTTGCAAGAAAATTTGTCAAAAGTAAAAATAGATACCCAAATGAAAAAGTGCCAAGGATAAAGAAGAACGCAAGTAGTATTGGTGTATCGTGCGTAAATAAATTAATGATAAATCCAATGGGAGTTATAAGACAAGCGAACGCAGCAGCATACAGACCAATAAAAGCGCCAGCGATCCCTACAACGGGCCCAATGATGAATATTAGATTAAACAAGAGCATGCCCAAAAATGCAAAAATGTTAGGTCCGACATTTGTAGTGGCTTCCTTTTTTGAACCACTAAGTTTGTCAGTAGGGACAAATACTCCTAATTCATCTGCGATCGTTTTTGGTGTGCCTAAATCCGCAACAGCCTCTTCCTCGGTTTTCCCATTTTCTATAGCCGAATCAATATGAGATTCGTAATCACTTAGAATATCCTTTCGTTCCCCTTCCGGTATCTGTACCAACAGACGGTTAAGTTCGTTTAAAAATTGCTGTTTGGTCATCAGTCCATCCCCTCCTCAATAATCTCATTCACACTGGCAGAAAATTGCTGCCATTCTTTTACCAACTGTTCAAGATATTCTCGTCCGGCTTTCGTCAATTGATAGTATTTTCTGGGTGGACCCTCTTTAGATTCCGCTAAATAAGTAGCGAAATAGCCTTCATTCGTTAAGCGTCGTAATAAAGGATATACGGTTCCTTCCGCGATTTGGATTTTATCAGAGATGCTGTGCACCAACTCATATCCATATCGGTCCTTTTTCAATGTGAAGACCAAGACACATAATTCCAATGCACCCTTCTTAAATTGAACATTCATGTGAATCACCTGCCTATAATGTAATGATTGCTACTGAATAATATATAGTAGTGGAATATGAAAAAAATACCATCACAGGAATACTATATCATCTACTACTATATAATGCAAGGTACTAAATTTTATTTAGTGGTCTTTTTTTATTATTTGTTCATTGGGACTTCAATAGGGTGTCAGGCACCATGTGAATTTTTCACATGGTGCCTGACACCCTTTAATGCTGATATAATGATAGATGAGAAAGGTAGGATGGGTAAGATGAAAATTTTGCTTGTGGAAGATGATAAAACGATCGCTTCTGGACTTGAATATTCTCTGCAGCAAGATCAGTTTGCCACGGTTCTTTGCCATGATGCGGCATCTGCGAAAAAGGTGCTAACTGATGAATTAGATCAAATCGCTTTATGTTTATTTGATTTATCCCTGCCAGATGGAAGCGGTTATGAATTATGTAAGCTGGTGAAGGAGCGGAGCGATATTCCGGTCATTTTTTTAACAGCGATTGATGATGAAGTCAATGTCGTAATGGGGCTCGACATGGGTGCAGATGATTATATTACCAAACCTTTTCGGATTCGTGAACTGCTTTCAAGAATCAAAACTGTTCTGCGAAGATACCAGAAGCAGACGCCGACAAAGGCGACGATTGATATAAAGCATATTCGGATTAATACTCTGGAAGGAAAGGTGTATAAAAACGGCGAAGAAGTTTTGTTGACTGCGTTAGAATATCGTTTACTCCTTATCTTTGCCAATCATATTGGACAGGTTCTCTCTCGAAATCAGCTGTTAGAGCGGATTTGGGATGTGGCCGGAGACTTCGTGAATGATAATACTTTAACGGTTTACATCAAAAGGCTCCGTGAAAAATTAGAGGATCAACCGCAAAACCCACAGATTATCAAAACAGTGCGCGGATTAGGCTACAAGGTAGGAGATTAGGATGCTACGTAATCGAGAGATTCAACTATTCTTATTAACAATGTCCTTCATCAGTTTAGCTGGCATCATTGCGGCTACGTTTATTTCTTTGACTGCCTCGATGCTTGTTTTCGTCATTTCTGTTTTACTCATTGTATGCAGTTTTATTTTTACGAGCTGGAGATACCGCGAAATTGAAAAGCTATCAGGCTATTTGCAGCAAATTAGCAGTGGAGATTATTTTCTTGATGTCCGTGATAATCATGAAGGCGAGCTTAGTATTTTAAAAAACAATATATATAAGGTAACAACCATGCTTTCGGAACAGGGTTCCCTTTTACAACAAGATAAAGTCCAACTGACAAATGCGATTTCTGATATCTCCCATCAGCTTAAGACCCCACTGACCTCGATGATGATGATGGCCGATTTGTTAAGTGATGCCAAGCTTCCCCCAGTGAAAAGAAGGGAGTTTACACACAATATCTCCATCCAGCTTGAACGGATTGAATGGCTCGTTTCATCATTATTAAAACTATCAAAAATTGACGCGGGAACGGTTCAATTTAAAAAAGAAGCGATAGCGGTAAAAAAGCTGCTACAAAAATCTTTAGAGCCATTGCTGATTCCGTTGGATATTAAAGAACAAGCCATTTCGATTGAGGGTGACGATACTGTTTCCTTCGTTGGTGATTTTCATTGGACCACGGAAGCGGTAATCAATATTTTGAAAAATTGTATAGAGCATACTCCTAGTGGCGGCGAGATTACCATTTCTTTTTTAGAAAACGCTCTGTTTACGGAAATAGTAATAGCCGATAACGGAAAAGGCATCGCTAAGGAAGATCTTCCCTATATTTTTAAACGCTTTTATAAAGGAAAGAATGCCAGCGAGGATAGTGTCGGAATTGGGCTTGCAATGGCCCACACCATAATCACAAGCCAAAACGGCAATATAGAGGTTAAAAGTAAGCAGGATAAGGGCACCCAGTTTCGGCTTACGTTTTACAAGCAGGTGATTTAAAGCAGATAAGAGTGATCAACTAGCGGATTGCGTGCTCCAACTTGGCGGATAAGGGGAGTTTACTGTCGGATAAGCGGTGTTTACTGTCGCATAAGTGTGTATAACTGTCGGATAAGCGGAGTTTACTGTCGGATAGGTGAGGATAACTGTCGGATAAGCGGCGTTTACTGTCGCATAAGCTCACCCAACTTTTCGAATAAGAGTTTCCAACCTACCCACGTTGGTGTTGAGTGCATTACTCTTCTTAAATACAACATTAAGTGACTAAACTGTCATTTTACAGTCACGTGAAAGTCATTTTAAACAGATAAACTAGAACCATCAGCAAAAACATGGAGGTTTTACCACAATGGATATTTTAAAAATAGAACATCTGTCTAAAATGTACGGTAAAGGTGAGACGGCAGTGAAGGCACTTGATGATGTTTCTTTCTCTGTGAAAAAAGGGGAATTCGTCGCGATAATCGGCCCATCAGGCTCTGGGAAATCAACGCTTCTGCACATGCTTGGCGGTGTTGATCGGCCAACGAGCGGTAAAGTCCTCGTTGATAATACCGACATCTATAACCTGAATGAAACACAGCTGGCCATTTTTAGACGTAGACAAATAGGATTGATTTATCAATTTTACAACCTTATTCCGGTTCTAACAGTAGAAGAGAATATTACCTTGCCACTCCTGCTTGATGAACATAAGGTCGACAAGAAACAGTTTGATGATATCGTCAAAATTCTTAATCTACAAAGCCGCTTAAACCATCTGCCCAATCAGCTTTCCGGTGGACAGCAGCAACGGGTCTCAATCGGTCGGGCGCTCATTAGCAATCCTGCTATCATGCTAGCAGACGAACCAACTGGAAATCTTGATAGTAAGAATAGTAGTGAAATCATTGATTTATTAAAAATGTTTAACAAAACGTTTAACCAGACGCTGCTAGTCATTACCCATGATGAACGGATTGCGCTGCAAGCTGATAGAGTCATTGCGATTGAGGATGGAAGGATCGCCAAGGATGAGGTGATTCGTCCGTGAATATTGTCAATAAATTAACGGTAAGGCATTTGAAGCAAAACAAAAGGAGAACCCTTGTGACCATTATTGGCGTCATTATTTCAGTCGCTATGGTAACGGCCGTTGCCACACTCGGTGTCTCTTTTATGGAGTTAATGCAAAGGAATACAATTGCGAGTGAAGGTGAATGGCATGTTCTTTACAAGGAAGTGAACAAAGAGCAGCTTGAAGCGATTAAAAACGACGAAGCAACGAAAACAGTGGTGCTTTCTAGAGATCGTGGCTATTCCCTTTTAGATGGATCTCATAATGAAAGTAAGCCTTACTTGTTTGTTAAGGAGTATAACGCCCAAGGTTTTAAACAGTTTCCGATTGAGTTAAGTAAGGGGCGGCTGCCAAAAGCGAATAATGAGGTAGTACTCTCAGACCACATTGCCACGAACGCCAAAGTAGCATACAAGATTGGTGACCGTTTAACACTTGATGTAGGCGAACGAATAACTGAAGCTAACGATGCTCCCTTGCAACAATTTGAGCCATTACGTATGGAAAAAGGTCAAGTGATCGAAGCCTTAAAAAATAAAACAACGGCAAGCTATACGATCGTTGGCTTTATCAAACGCCCCACATGGGAACCGACCTGGGCACCGGGGTACACGGTTATTAGCTATGTAGATGAAAAAATGATTAGAGCGGATGATACTGTCAATGCGACGGTTGTCTTAAAAAAAGTTCAAAGCTCTTTATTTGATCACGCCAAGCAATTAGCCAAGAAAAACAAAATAGAATCACCAAAATTTAATAATAATTTATTGCGCTATTATGGGGTGACGAATAATGACAGCCTGCACCGTACTCTTCTTCAATTATCGGGGATTATTATGGCCGTCATTATGATTGGTTCCGTTTCATTAATCTATAATGCCTTCGCTATTTCCGTTTCAGAACGTTCGCGTCATTTAGGGATGCTATCGAGTGTCGGGGCAACGAAAAGGCAGAAAAGAAACTCGGTGTTTTTTGAAGGTGCAATCATTGGATTAATTAGCATCCCAATTGGAATTATTGGCGGTCTTATTGGAATTGGGATTACCTTTTGGTTCATTAATTCGATCATTCAAGGTGCATTGGGGATCAACGAAAAACTAACCGTGTCAGTCACACCATTATCCATTTTGCTTGCTTGTGCCGTTTCGGTGGTGACGATCTTCATTTCAACCTATCTCCCCGCAATAAAAGCATCCAGAGTTTCAGCAATTGATGCGATTCGCCAAACAACAGATGTAAAACTTACAGGTAAAGCGGTTAAGACATCGAAGTTCGTTCGTAAGCTATTCGGAATTGAAGCGGAAATTGGCTTGAAAAACTTGAAGAGGAACAAACGCCGCTACCAGGCAACGGTATTTTCACTTGTCATAAGCATCGTTTTGTTTTTAACGGTATCATTTTTCACCGCCAATTTGAAAAAATCGCTTGAGCTCTCACAAAAAGGGGTGAATTATGATATTTCCGTTTCATTGTCCACAGAAGCTTCGGTATCAGATCAGAAACTGCTGAAATCATTCGCATCCCTAAAAGATGTGACGGAATCTAGTGTGATGAAAGTGTTATACGTGAACGCCTGGATAAACAAAGCAGAAGTTGCTGATGAATTCCGAAAGGCGGTATATAAGGATAATTTTGAGAACGAGAAATACCCTTATTTTATTCAAATACACGCACTAAATGAACTGAACTTAAGAACGTATGCAAAAACTGTAGGAGCAGATTATGCCCTGCTTACCAATCCGACTAACATTACTGGCATTGTGATTGATACGATTCCTTTCAAGGATGAAGCATCAGGGAAATATATTGAAACGAAGGTCATTCATACGAAGGTTGGCCAAAGTATCGATTTAACCTATTCAGATCAGGAAACAGAAAAAGAAGTGAATTTTAATAAAGTGGAAATTGCGGCATTAACCGATCAATTACCGATGGGAGTTTTACCGACTCAGATTGGCGGGCTAACTATTATCGTCTCAGAACAAGTCATGAATCAACTGGTAAACGAAAAGGTGAATGACAGGATCCAGACAATTCTTTACCTGAAAAGTAAGGACCCAATGAAAACACAACAGGAAATTGAGGAAATAAAAGAGAACAAAATGTTTGTGCAAAATGTATATCAAGGCAGACAACAGGAAGAACAGATGATCATGTTAATGTCGGTATTTACCTACGGATTTATTGCCTTAATTACCGCAATATCAATGGCGAATATTTTTAATACTATCTCAACATCGATTTCTTTACGGAAACGGGAATTTGCGATGCTGAAATCGGTGGGGATGACACCGAAAGGCTTTAATAAAATGATCAACTATGAAAGTATCTTTTATGGCATCAAGTCGCTGATTTATGGACTTCCGATTAGCATTGCCGTGATGTATTTGATCCACAGGGCATTGATGAACAGCTTCAGCTATGGATTCACCCTGCCTTGGATAAGTATGATCTATGTGGTTGCCGCTGTATTTGTCATCGTAGGCTCAGCCATGCTCTACTCCAGCTCCAAAGTTAAAAAGGATAACATTGTTGATACCTTAAAACAAGAAAGTATATAAAAAAGGGTGTCAGGCACCATGTGAATTTTTCACATGGTGCCGGACACCTTTATTTTTAATCCAAATAGACGGGTGACTGGGGATTTTTCAAAAATGTAAAGGCCATCTCAATTTGAGATTGTGTGTTCCGGGCTGTGGATAGCGGAGGAAGTTCGTTTTCAGCAAAGAATTTTACTTCACTTGTTTCGACACCCTCCGTTGCTTGTCCACCAATAATTTCACATTGAATAAACATTTTATAAATGTGATAGGAAGAAGGAGGATGGGGATGACATTTCATGTCCATTACTGCTAACAATTTAGTGGCTTTCACATCAAATCCTGATTCTTCTTTTAGCTCCTTAACGGCGACTTCACGAGGAGTTAGTCCAATATCAGCCCAGCCACCAGGTAATGCCCAGCGGCCATCCGTGTTTTCACGGACCATTAATATTTTTTCATCTTTAAAAACCACACCGCGTATATCGACTTTAGGTGTTGCATATCCAGTTTCACCTGCAAATAAATTTTTGATTACGGTCCTGTCCATGTCTGTATGGTGTGCTATAATGTCGATACTAATATTTCTAATGAACTCAAATCGTTCCAAGTCATAAACATCTTTTGAATACGTTAACCCTGCTTGGGCAATGGATTGAAGCTGTTTTGCCCAACCCAGCCATTTCGGTTCCAATATCATCACCTCACCAACTTGGCTTAATATACCTACTATTATATGATCCAATTTAAAAAACTGATTCGACTTTTGTACTAGTTTTAAAAGATATCTTCTCACTTAGTTTAACAGGAAATTTTCTACTTCTGTTGAATATAGATTAATAGACAATTTTTATGGAACTGGAGGTTTTTAAATTTTGGGTGTAATTGAAATAGCTCTTCGGACAGCAGCGGATGCGCATAGAAATCAATGTCGAAAAGGTACTGATATCCCTTATATCACCCATCCGGTTGCGGTCGGAATGATTTTAATGAAGGCTGGGTACAGTGATCCAATCGTTGCAGCCGGAATCTTGCATGATACCGTGGAAGATACTGCACTCACTTTGCAGGATATTGAACGGGACTTCGGCCCAATGATAGCTGAAATTGTTGCAGGGTGTTCAGAACCGGATAAGTCACTTTCATGGGAAGATCGGAAGAAACACACGATTGAATTTTTGAAAAGTGCCTCAAGTAATATTCGAGCTGTTGCTTGCGCCGATAAACTAGATAATATCCGCTCAATCATAAAAGATTATGAACAGCTTGGGGACGAAGTCTGGAAGAGGTTTAATCGAGGCAAGAATGAGCAGGAGTGGTATTACCGGAATATCGTAAATAGCTTGAGTGATGGCTATTCCTTTAGTTTAGTAGCTGAATTGGAAAAAGAAGTTAACATGTTATTTAATAATAACAACGAGCAGTGGATCAAGAAGGCAAGCGAAAAATCAAATGTTTATCATGAAGACGATTTTTCTGCTACTGAAGATGCCACTCTAGACAAGGACGATTGTTTAGGAAAAATCCATCCGAATCATAAGCAAAGCATAGAAGAGAGGAAAAAGACAATGGAAATCAGACTTCTAGATTCATCGGATGCGGAAAATTATTGGTCATTACGATTAGAAGCATTAAAGAAAAATCCAGAAGCATTTTTAACAAGTTATGAAGAATCCATTAAAAGAGAAAATCCAGTCGAGCAGGTTGCTCGCAATTTTACCACAGAAGGAAACTACACATTTGGTGCGTTTGATAGTGGGAAACTTATTGGGGCTGTCACCTTACTTCAGGAAGATCGGATGAAAATAAGGCATCGGGCCAATATTTTTGCGATGTATGTGACCCCAGAGAAACAAGGTTTAGGCGTCGGAAAAGCATTGCTTACAGAAGCGATAAATAAAGCGAGAAATATAGAAGCGATTGAAAAAATAAATTTAAACGTAACCGCAAGTAATGTAAAGGCGAAGAAACTCTATAGCAAATTAGGGTTTAAAGTGTTTGGATTCGAAGAAAAAGCCCTTAGAGTAGATGGTGTCGATTATGACGATGAATATATGGCTTTGCATTTGAAATAAGTTTGCCAATTACAAGGGTGTCAGGCACCATGTGGAAATTTCACATGGTGCCTGACACCCAGTTTATGCGGAGTATTACACCATTTAAATAGGAAACACCCTCCAAACATAAATCAACAAAAAATGAGGTGGAACTATTCATTAGTTCCGCCTCATTTTGTTACCATTCTAGCAGTCCGTACCGTTTTTATTTTAGAGAAAAAGTAATAGTATTTATAAAATATAACTAGCAGAAGAGTGATCCTTACGAAAAAACTGTCGAGTAGGATGAAGGGGAGTGCAATCATCACGTCTGCCAATAATAGAATGGTAAGTTTTTGTTTTAACGTCATGGCCCTCTCTCTAACAAAGCTGTCCAAATGACGCTGATAGATTTTTGTCCCTTTAAACCAGCGCTCAAATCGTTCCGATCCTTTTACGAAGCAGAATGATGCTAAAAGTAATAACGGAGTTGTTGGCAACAGCGGCAAAATAATACCCAAAATTCCTAAGCCAAGGGCCATAAATCCACTGATAATAAAAATAAATTTAACGAATTTATTTATGATTGCAGCCTCCTTTCAGGGAAACTAGAAGTCTCAGTCCCTTCATTATACCATTTGGGGTACGGGAACTTAATGGCTAAAAAAGGACAAAACTATGTTCAAGCTTCTAATTCTATCACATTTATGGATGAAATTTTTATGATAAAATGGGAGAATGCAGAGAATGGAGGTTGACACACCTGTGAGTACAATTTATAACATCATTGTTTTCATACATATTTTTTCAGCTATCTTGGGGATGGGCCCAGGTTTTGTTTTAACCACGGTTGTCAAATCGGGGAACACGATGACTGAATTAAAGCATTCTTATAAAATCAGACACAAGCTACATATTTTCGTCATGATTGGCGGCATACTTTTACTAATCACCGGTTTGGCAATGGGTTATATAAATCCAAGTCTGTTTCGGATGGGCTGGTATGTAACGAGTCTCTTCCTCTTTTTGGCTGCTCTTGCAATTGGCCCGCTCGTTTTATCTCCAAGGTCAAAACCGGTTAAAGCCCTGTTAGAATCCCATAATGGGGAAGTGATTCCTGAAGAATATTGGCGTTTATCAAAAGTTCTTTTTCGATATGAGAACCTTGAAAATGTGATTTTTTTGATCATTATCGCTCTGATGATTACAAAACCATTTTAGGAAAAATTATTAAGAGTATAGTTGAAGGGATGTAAAAACTAACTAATTAGATAACATTTCTTAGGACTACAATAAACACTATTTTATAAAATAAGAACTGTAGGAAAAACTCTACAGTTCTTATTGGTATTTTCTCCTAATATTTCTTCATATCACGCTTTGGCCAAAAACAGCCGATGATTGCTCCAATTAAAGCGGGTATAATCCAGCCAAGACCAATGTCGTAAAGTGGCAGGTAATCCATGTAGAATGCTTTAATAGAATCGAATAATGGGACGGTTGCATTTGGTAAGTTAGCGACTAATGCGCTGTAGCCGTCGAAGAAACTTACAAAGAATGATAGCAACATGGAAGCTGCATAAACGCTATGTTTATTACTAAATAATGGCGAGCAAAGGGTCAATAGGATAAGAACAATTGCAAGCGGATATAGTAACATTAACACCGGCACCGCGAATTGAATAATATTGTTTAAGCCGAAGTTTGCGATTATAAATGAAACGACACATAGTATGAGTAAAAACCATCTATAACTAACTTTAGGAAATACATTATGGAAAAATTCACTACAAGAAGTAATAAGTCCAATGCTTGTTTTTAGACAAGCAAGTACAATAATAATTGCTAGTAAAATCGTGCCGAATGATCCAAAATAGTGCTGAGCAACTGCTGCAAAAATCTGGCCACCATTATCAAATGTTCCTATAGCTAATACGCTCGATGACCCCATATACGTAATAAGTCCGTAAATCAGCATCATTAATGCCATCGCGAAAATACCTGATTTCCATGTTGCTTTGGCTATATCCTTTGTGTTAGTAATGCCTTGTCTCTTAATGGCATTGATGACAACAATACCAAATGCGAGTGATGCTAGGGCATCCATTGTATTATAGCCCTCTTTAAAACCTGTTATGAAAGGCAACTCAATATAGTCCCCTGAAGGTTCCCCGAAATTACCCATTGGCTTGACTATGGCAGTTACAATTAAAACAAATAGAAAGACTAGAAATGCCGGTGTTAAATATTTTCCAATATAGTCCATAACTTTTGCAGGATGAAGTGAGAAATAGTAAACAATGGCAAAGAATACGAAGCTAAAGAGCCCGAGCCATAAGCTAGAGGATCCTGGATTTATGTACGGTTCAAAACCGACTACAAAGGGTACCGTTGCTGTACGTGGAATGGCGAAAAATGGTCCAATTGTTAAGTAAAGAGCCATGGCGAAGACCAAACCAAAAAGCGGATGTACTCTATTGGCTAAATCACGAAGTCCGTTACTACCGGAAAGACCGATCGCTAATATTCCTAAAAAAGGTAAGCCGATGGCTGTTACTAAAAAGCCAATTAATGCTGGCCAAAAGTTTGTACCAGCAAGTTGTCCTAATTGGATAGGAAAAATCAAATTTCCCGCACCAAAGTACATTCCGAAAAGCATTGTTCCGATGACTACATAGGTTGAAAACGGTATTTTCTGTTGCATCTAAATTGCTCCTTCTAGTTGTAATAATCACGATTCAAAGTCATTTTAAAACTCTTCCTTCATGTCCTCTTTTTCTCCTGTTTTATAGAAGTTATTACTCGAACAACTATAAAAAAACTTGATAGAAACATACTCACTATAAATACTTGATTATAACAAGTCAATTGTAGTTTTAAGTATTTTTGAAATTTGATAGGGAGTCTAAAAATTAGTATATCCATTGTCTTCGCGAATAGATACAATTTATTCAGGATTAATATTATTACTAGGAAATAATGAAGCAAGGATCAAGAATTCTTCTTCAAAGGTTACATTAACAGGTATGAGTAAATATGATAATGTAAATTTAAGGAATTTAGAAATTCCAAATTGAACAAAAAGGATATGAGATTTATGAAAAAAATTACCAATTTGGCTCTCGTTAAGTCTATTAGTAGGAGTGCTTGGTATATTTCATACTTATGATCCTGAAGGTCCTGACATTGAGTTTCCTTTGTTTATGGATATTTCAGTGATGCTTTTTTTAATTCCGAGTGATTCTCTTGTTTTAAGCACTTTTATTTTTATACTATTTAACATATTAAAATCAAAATTAGTTTTCATAGGATAAAGAAATTTTATAATAATAAACTTGGGGAGAAAAAAATGACTCAGAATGAAATTGTTTTAGTTGTTAGTGTATCAATAATCAAAGGCAATGATGTTTTGATTATAAAAGAAAATAAACCATCTGCAATTAATAAGTGGAATTTTCCATCTGGACGTATTGAACCTAAAGAAGACATACTCTATGCTGCCTGTAGGGAAGTAAAAGAAGAAACAGGATTTGATGTGAAACTTACTGCCACAACTGGTGTATATAACTTTATCAGTAGCACAAATAATCAAGTGATCTTATTTCATTTTACTGGTGAAATTATTGGAGGTTCATTAAAGATTGAAGAGGATGAAATTATAGATAGTAGATGGATAAAGGTATCTGAACTTATGAATCTTGATAATAAAGATCTTCGTGAAGCAGGTGTAATAAGGCAAATTGTAGATAGATTATTAAATCGAAAATTTCATTCAATAACTGTTTTTAATGAACAATTATGTAATTAAGGCAATTTCAGTAACGGGCAGGTCAATAGGGAAGTCGGTTATTTAGAGACTAAATGCAGGTGTTTTAAATATTTTGTAGAACTTCATTTCTATTAAGAATTATTGGGGGAATAATGGTGGAAATTTTAAAAGAGAATATTTTAGAATTAACAACCACAGTACAATGGAAAGAAGCCTTCCCGATTATGAATCAGCTTCGTTCAGACTTGGTGGAAAAGACATACCTTGATTTACTTAGTAAGATGAAAGAAGATGGATATCGTCTATTTGCATTATTTGCTGATGATAATATTGTAGCTTTAGCTGGCTTAAGCTTGAGGGTGAATTTTTATAGTAAACGTCATGTTTTTATTTATGATTTGGTAACAGATGCTTCTCACAGTTCACTTGGATATGGTGAAAGACTATTAAATTATATTCATAATTGGGCGAAAGAAAATGGGGCAGAGTATGTAGCTTTAGAATCGGGAATCCAAAGAATAGATGCCCACAGATTCTACGAAGATAAATTTAATTACGATAAATGGTGTTTTTCATTTAGAAAAACATTGTAGTAAAGATTTGTTTTATGAAGTACTATCGGCCCTTTTGTTTAGGTAGAAAATGATAATCTTGGTCTAAAACCGGGTGATTTACTTGTGCGAAATGTTTCTAGCTAAAATGGAGGATGGTCACATTTCTCTGGTAAAGGCTAGACAGTTCACGTTCTTTACTTCAAATAAGGGAACAGCCTTTTTCTAATTCAAGTAACGGAATTTAGTGAAAAAAGGGAATTTCCAATTCCCTCACGAATACTATTTATTATTCAATTTTTGCTTAAGGGTGATGAGTATGAATGAATATTCAATAGTAAATATTTTGGAAGCATTAAAAACAAGATTGGATGAAAATAATTTATTAACTGTCCATAGTACATCTGGAATTTATCCTAAAGCTGGTTTTACATTTAACAAACCCATCACGTATCACGAATTAGAACAATTTATAGCAAAAAATCATTTGACTTTACCTACTGAATATAAAGATTTTTTATTATTACATAATGGTGCAGAGCTCTTTACCAACGAATATGGATACTCCTTTTGTCTTTATTCAATCGAGGAAATGATTCGTGAATACAATTCAATGCAAGATTATAGTGATGTTGATTATTTTCTGAAAAATTGCTACCCAATTGGCTATTTTGTAGATAGAGGTACGTTATTACTTGACGTTTCTAAATTTAATCAAACTAATGAAGTAAATGTCCTTTTGAGTGGTATTGAAACCATAAGTTTTTATTGTGATTTAAAAACCTGGTTAGAAAGAATGATTATTGCACAAGGGAATGCGTATTGGGAATGGTTTTCAAAAGTGGTTTATTTTGATTAATTTTAGTGGAGAAATTCAACGATGCTATAACAAGGGATCGCCCTTTTGGTGTTCAATTGATAAATTAGATTGTGAAGCACTGTACTTAAAGTAACGGGTGCGATATTTCATTAGAGGAGGCGAAGGCATGAAATGACGGAAAGCAAACACGAAATTTTGGAAGAGATAAAAAAACTCTATCGAATTAAGCCAATAACTGCGGTTATGGTTTTACTTGTAACTGCTTTCATCTTCATGATAATTTATGGTGCAGTTAACGATTTCGGAAGGAAACTGGATTCAGATTTAGTTGGTGCTTTAATCAGTTTTATCTACGCATGGAATTTGGGATTGGGGCTCTATCTAGGAATTTGGCGATTTTCGAATTCTCGAAAGATAAACAAAGTGCTTTTTCCAAAACTTGAGCAGTTTATAAATGAAAGTGAAGAGAAAAGTGTTGATGAAACTGAAACAGAAGTTTATGAAATGGTTAAAGTGGCATATGCGGATTACACAAAGAAGTATAATAAGCTCAATCATATTTACTGGACAAGCATCAAAATAAGTTTTGCTTTCCCACTTATTGCTATCGTTATTTGGTTTGTTTACCATCAGCTTTAGAACGAAAAAGAAACAACATCAATTCAACAAATACAACGAGACCTCAGCTCAATAATAAATCCAAATATCGCAAATAAAAACGTCAAATCCATATGACTATATTACAGCTAACATAGATACCTTCGAAAACATAGTTTCAAAAAAACAGATTACACTTTTTTATTTTTTAGATGAATTTGATAAAAGTAAGGAAAACGGATTAAAAGAGTATATAATGGCTGCTGCTTGTGTTGAAATATTAGGAGATAAGAACCCCGTCCAAGAATGGTCATCAGGACTTGATTGGTATAAAAAATATACAGCTAAATTGGAGGATTAATTAAGCAAAAATTTTAACGACTTTTTCGAGCGGTGTTTTGTATATAACTTCAAAAAAATTAGTAGAGATATTATGTTGCAGATCCATTTTACTTTTGGGGAGTGAAATCCTTCTTAAAAGCCTTTCTCCATATCCGAAAATAAGTAAGACAGCATTTCTGGCATTCTTTTTCTAAAGAAAAGATAACTATGTTCAGCATCCTCGATAATTTGATAGTTCAGGTCTGTTATCCTGCTCTTTAAAATCTCATACACTCCGTTAGTAAGAGCGAGAAACATTTGATTACTTTCTTCATCCTCTCCAACTTCTTTTGTTCCGAAGTCTATGTAAAATTTCTCAATGGCCAATAAGTCGGAGTTTGTTAATAGGTTTTCAATTTCCTCTTGATTCCGGTAATACCCAGGCGAGATAGCGGCAATTCTTTTAAAAATATGTGGGTAACGGCAGGCAGCGTAAGTGGAGATAAGACCGCCCAAAGAAATTCCTGCCATCGAAGTATGGTTCTCGATCGTTCTGTACTTGTTGTCTATCAAAGGTTTTAGTTCATTGACGATGAAGTCTAGATATTCTCCACCCCTGCCACCAGATGGGCTAGCATAGCCTAATATTTTTTCACTTAGTTCGCCATTAATCCATGGACAATATTCGTTGATCCGCTCTTCACCCTCTGGATTTAAGTCGATCGCAACGACAATAATCTCCGTGCCATTTTCATTTAAGTAGTTTTCTAGACCGAGAGATACGCCCCTAACGGCATTTTCATCCCGAAAAACATTTTGTCCATCGTGCATATATAATACGGGATAACGATTATTACTTTGGTTGTAGCATTCAGGCAGATATACTCTAATAGTTCTATCTTGTTCGAAAGAAGTCATCTTAACCTGGAGTTTTTCTAACATCATTGCTCACCTGCATTTCAAAATTGTTATCATTAATTTAACATAATTTTCGAAAAAGTTAATATAAAAAAATATATTTGAAAAGGGAGAAAATCAATGCTTTAACAATAGAAACAAAAGCAAATTCACGGATAAATAAAAAGACATCGCTCAGGACTACAGCTTAAAGGTGTTTAATTAGATTGATTATATTCGCAGCTGCAATTCAATCAAGCTGTGAAAGGGCATCCACTTTATTTTCTTGTACTACTTACATAAAAAATGACCTATCATTCTTTATTTGTACTATACCTCGTTATTTAAAACTACACTTTCTCTAGGCTCAGCTTCTTCCCAGCCCTTGCAAACATCTACCCATTCCCTTGCAAGTGAATATTGGAAAATTTCATCTGTTGTCAATTCAATGGCAGAGTTTGTGCTGCCACATGCCGGGAATAGAGTTTCAAAGCGTTTCATAGAGACATCGAGGAACACATCGAGTTCATTTTTCAAGCCAAACGGGCAAACTCCGCCTATAGCGTGTCCGGTTTGCTCGAGTACCTCATCAGGCGTAAGCATCCTGGCTTTGAAGCCGAAGGTTTGACGAAATTTCTTGTTATCGATTTTTACATCTCCAGCAGCAACAATCAAGATGGCTTTTTCATGGTCACTCCTGAATGATAGTGTTTTCGCAATACGGGCAGGGATGACACCGATTGCTTCGGCTGCAAGTTCAACGGTAGCACTCGAGGTTTCAAATTCCATCATATCTGCTACCCGATTCCATTGTTGCAAATGCTCTTTTACACTTTCTAATGACATCTTCTTCATCCTTCCCTTTTCGGTATTACGTAGAATGATAACATACCTTAATGTGAAAAAGGAAAAGGTTGGTTTTACAAAATAAGAGATAAAGCATTTAATCGATTGTTTATCATAGGGATTGAGTCTGATTTTGTCAAAATAAAGGGCTGGCTTTTAAAGGATTTAGAGTATAGTAAAAGAAATATATACATATTGGGTAAATATGAAGATTATGGAGGACCATTAGTGACTTGGGAAATGTTGTCGATTTAGATAAACTAATGGAGAAAAAGGTTGAAGATTGGTTAAAGAAAACCAAATGAGGCCACGATGGCACCAAAATAAAATATTTGGTTACCTTTTGCATAAAACATTTGCAGCATCAAGTGATTAGAAATTTACTAAAAGTATTAAGAGAGAAAATTCAGGAGAGTGATTATTTTGAAAGATTATCAGATACGTACATATGAAGAAGCGATTGAAGTGATTAAAGAAGTTGGTTTACTGCCTCTGGCACAATTAATACCTGGTTATCCGTCGCTAGATAGTATTACTTTGAAAGAACATTGGCATTCGGATACGGAATTTGATCCATGGATGTGGCGTGCGAACTTCCCGGTAGATGGTGTTGCTGCCTACGGTAAATTCATCAAGAAAAAATCTATATTAATTTCACGGGAACTCCTTCCTTTCGTAAAAGCAATATTAGGCTCAAGCCATTCATTGAAAAATCGTTATGAAGATGGCCTTGTTTCAAGAGAAGCGTTGGAATTGTTTACACTGATTCGTGGGGAAGAAGGCATCGATACGAGATTGCTCAGAGCCAAAGCAGGTATGAAAGATAAAGAAAAGAAAAAGCTATTTGATAATGCCTTGTTAGAGCTACAGGGATCCATGGAGATTGTTGTCTCCGGTACAAAGAAAAAGACAAATGCAATGGGCGAGATAAATGGCTGGAGCAGTACCTCCTTTGAAACGATAGATTATTGGGCTGAAAATCATAAGGTGGCTCTGGAAAGTATTACTGTCGAAGTAGCGAAAGCGGAGCTTAAGAACCATTTTGCTAAAATGTGCAGCCCAGAGTCCATGAAAGCTTTGGCAAAAATTTTTAAGTTTTAATAGTCAAAGGGAATTCCTCCATTTATTTAAAGATAGGAAAGAAAATTTTCGACTTTGAGAAATGTCCAGCTCCAGCGCCCTAGCGACTAGAGTGCTTCCCTCACCTCCCTACGATAAGTCAACATCGGTTCGCTAACGCTCACCGTGTTTCCTTTATCTCAGTCGGTTCAGTCCAGCCCTTACGTCGCTGACCAGGGCGCTTGCGCTTTTCTTATTTTGTAGTATTCGCGTTATGTGATATTTTGGGTATTATACAAAAGTATGAAAATGATCATGGAGGGTGACTAAGTGAAAAAATGGGCGTTCGTTTCTGATTTTGATGGTACGATTTCTAAACAGGACTTCTATATCGTAATGATGGACAAATACTTTCCGCAAGGCCGGGAACTTTTTAAAAAGTGGAAAGCTGGAGGAATCAAGGATATTGATTTCCTAGCTACGGTTTTCAAATCCATCAATCAGGAGGAAGATAGAATTATTGAGGATACACTATCCATCCCCATCGATGAATATGTACCAAATTTTATAAAAAAGGTTCAAGAAAGCGGTGCTGATTTTTATATATTGAGTGCTGGTACTGACTATTATATTTATCATATATTAAAAAAATATCATGTTGAGAATGTAAAGGTTTTTTCCAATGATGGGCATTATCGTGAGAAGAACGTACATATGAACATCGACAAAAAGCAATGGCATTATTCCGAGCGTTATGGCATCGATAAATCCAAGGTGATTCAGAAATTAAAGGAAGAGTATGAAACGGTTTATTTTATTGGTGATAGTGAGCCTGATTCCCACCCCGCCCAGTATGCCGATGTTACTTTTGCTAAAAATGGATTACAGGATATACTCCGTGAAAAGAAGGTACCTTTTGTCCCGGTCGATACCTTTAAAGAAGTGGAAGATTATTTGGTTGAAAAAGGGGTGATGTCTTAAGTGTTAACACCTGTTACGAGTGTTCCGATTCCTGCGATTTTGGAGATTGGCAAAGGAACTGTTTTTAGCCTTGAGCGGATTTTGAAACAACATGGCTTTGTCAATGCCGTGTTCTTGTTCGATGACTTTACCTATCAAACTTACCGGCAGGATATTCTTGACTCCATCTCGGAAGTGAAGATAACAGCGCTGCTCATGCCGTCTGATTTAGATATCCAGGATCTAATTAAAAAAGCTTTTGAGATGGAGCGTTATGATGTGGTCATTGCCATGGGAGGCGGGACGGTAATTGATTATGGAAAATACATAGCTTTTTCAAGGCGGAGCCCATTTTTGAGCATCCCAACGTCAGCGTCCAATGATGGCTTTGCTAGCAGCAATTGTTCCTTGGTGGTCAATAAAAAGAAAACGACGGTTCCGGCAAGGGTCCCATATGGAATTATTGCCGACCTTGAGATTATTCAGCATGTACCTAACCGCTTTATTTTGGCAGGGATCGGTGATTTGCTCTCCAACATAACAGCTCTTTATGATTGGGAGTTTGAGGAGAAACATGGTGCTGCCCGGGTAAACCATTTTGCTTATATGCTGAGTAAAAAAGTAGTCAATAGCTTTATTCGGACACCAATGACCGACATAAGAGATCCAATTTTATTAAAAGAACTGATCAGTTCACTTACACTGGGCGGCATCTCGACGGTCATTAGCGGAAACAGTTCGCCAATCAGCGGCTCGGAGCATTTGATTTCCCATGCACTCGATAAAATTGCGCTGCAGCCGCAAATGCATGGAATTCAAGTTGGAATTGCCACATATATAATGGCTAATGTGCAAGAGCACCGAGCTGAACGAATGATGAAAGTTTTCACAAGGACCGGTTTTTTCGATTATGTGAAAGGGCTTGGCTTAAATAAAGAAGAATACCGCCAAGCCATTGAAATCGCGCCAACGATAAAACCGAATCGATATACTTATTTGCATGATGAGGTTTATCGGAAGAAGGCACTGAGATTTTTGGACGAGGATAAGTTACTACAGGAATTTTTTCAATAAAGGGATTCGTGGTATAAATTGATTATATTGGGGAGTGGAACAAATGGGGATTAGAAAAGCAAAAGTTGACGATTGGAAAGCACTATCCGAATTGTTAAACCAATTGGGGTATCCAAATACTGAGACTTTCATTAAAGAAAAAATAGAAAAACTTCTAATTCACCCAGATGAGGAATTATTGATTTATGAAGAGGATGAAAAAGTACTTGCTTTTATTTCATTGCATTTTATACCTCAATTAGCGGTAAAAGGAGATTTCGCAAGGATAAGTTATTTTGCAGTTAATACAACCATTAGAAGTAAGGGAATTGGGCGTAAGATTGAAGAATATTGTACTGATTTAGCTAAAAAAAGAAATTGCGACAGAATTGAAGTTCATTGCCATTCAAGAAGAGTAGATGCACATAGGTTCTATACTCGACAAGGATTTACTGAATCCCCGAAATACTTTATGAAGATGATGAACGAATCTGTATAAGAGTCTTTTTCAACAAACGAGTGCGATTCTTCAAAATGAGGGTCGCCGTTTTTCTTGATGTACAACCGTTGAAGAAGTAAATTGACGCTTTAGTATCGCATTTGCCCCATATTGTGAAACAAAGGGGTTAAGAAAAAGGTGTATGTGTTTATGAAAGATTTCCATTGCTGTGCAACATGCCGGCATTTAAAAGCAGAGAAAAAAGCAGAAGGAATGAAATATTATTGCAGCCGGTTAGGTTATGAAACAAAAACGAACTATAAATTTAATTGCTGGAGCCCCAAGGAGCATGTGATAAAGTTAATGAATAACAGAACCACGCCCCAAAAGGAAAGTTAAAAGTAGGTTAGATCGTTCCGTTGAACTGAAGGCTTATATCTAAGTGTATGAATTTCATGTGGATTGTCTTTGTTGTATCAACATTTTTTGGTATTTAATTAAAGAAAAAAGCAAATTAAGAAGTTTTCTACAAGTTTTATTGCCTAAAGCTTGCCGCCAATTTCTGGTTCAAAGCAAGGTAATTACATTATCAAAAAAGTCTTTCTTTCCATCCAGATCATTCCCCCTTTATCGATACAGAAAATCCTTTTTTTTAAGCGAATAGAAAATCATAAGTTTTTCAAATTTATCCTTCAAAATTTGCTGTCGGATATAATAATATCCGACAATATTTTTTTAAATAGGTACATTCTATGTGGTTAAATTGAATCCTTTAAATGCAGAAATAATCGACAATCGTACTCCAATCCGACATAAAATGATATATAAAAACTACAAAATATCGATTACAATAGGTAAATAAAGATTGTATTTTACAAATGGGAAAATCGCATCCAGAAAATAGCAAAACTTCTTCGGCACCTGTGGAAATAAAATTGATAGGGCTAATTTATTGAAAGATAAAGACGCAAAGCTAGAGGGGCTAAGGTCACCACCGAATGAAAGTGGTGGAGGACTATGCCAGCCAGTTGCTTATTTTTGAGGATTCAGAGGGACTAATCTCATTGATTGGTTTAGGAGATGATCATATCGATGATTAAACAATTTGAATCACTAGCTGAACTTAAAAGAAAGATATTTCTGGGGGTTGTGCCCTTAATAATAATCGCATTTATTTTAAATACCATTCTTAAAAATATGGACGCCGCAAATAAACTTAATTTCATTGTCAACAACACACTCACCCTTTGGTTCATCATCAGTTGGGTTCTGATGTTTAAGAATCGGTACGTTCGGTTTGCCGAGTTTTCCAATTTAGCTTTGGTTAGTTTTTATCATGTATCGACCTTTTATGATGCAGTTATTAACTACCTTGGTAAAATAGGAGGGTCTTTAGGGGATTTTATCGTCTGGATGCCCATCTATATTATGTTTATTTTCTTAACACTGGGGATAAAAAAAGGGCTTTATTTTTCCATCAGTATATTTGCCATTACTGTGGTGGGTGGAGTCATGTACATGAACAAGCTACCCGCTGAATCCATTGATTCGCTTCTCCAGTTTTACTTTTCTAATTTGGTCTATATTATTGTCCTTTATTACGCCCAGCATGTGTTCAAGGCCTATACAAAAATGGAGCTTTTTAATAAGCACGCCTATGTAGATTCATTAACGGGAATCGCTAACCGCCACCGAATTGATGAATGGCTTGAAATTAAGTTAAAGGATTCTAAGGTCATGAACATAAGTTTTTCGATTATCTTTTTTGATATTGATCATTTTAAAAAAATCAATGACTTTTATGGTCATAATGTGGGTGACTCCGTTTTAATCGAGTTGTCTGAACTTATTCAAAGGAATCTCGATATACGTGAATTTTTTGGTCGATGGGGTGGAGAAGAATTTATTATCATTACGGATGTCTCCGGCAAAGATGCCACCGAGCTTGCAGAATATTTAAGACAAAAGGTCGCAGAACATGAATTCCAAGAGGTTGGAAGGCTGACAGCAAGCTTTGGAGTAGCAGATTCTCAGCCAGAGGACAATAAAGATTCGTTGTTAAATCGAGCAGATGAAGGATTATACCGCTCAAAGAATTATGGCAAAAATAAAGTGAGTATGTGTTAGCTCTATTCAACAGAATAGGGCTTTTTTTAATGCACTTGTAAGTTGCGTCGAATTAAAGAAAAGTCTTAGTGTCGTTCACTGCGGTTTTTTTAGGTCCAATAATAAGTTTGGGTTTATGGAACTAATAATTCTTGGGTAATGAACATCTAAATTGTTTTTCGAAAAATGGACATGCATGGGGATTTTACCATTTCAATTTTATTGAAATTTCATAATTTATTAGTAAAGAAACTGATATTGATCAATGTTGTACCTGACCTTACAGGTATGTCATGAAACTGTAATGGGAGTTGTTGATTTTGCAAAGGAAAAGACGTGGATTCTGCATTTTCCCCGGGTATAGATGGTGTGGCCCAGGCTGCAGTGGCCCTGGTGCTCCGATTAATGATGTCGATGCCTGCTGCATGGGACATGACCGCTGTTTAAGCAGAGGGATTTCACCTTGCCGATGTGATTACGAATTTATGGATTGCCTGCGCTCCAAAATGAATAGGTATACAGATAAAGGGAGAAAAGCTGCACTGATGCATGATTTTATGAAAATGAAAACAGCGTTCACATGTGGGGCAAGGTATCGAAGGTAACCTAAGAAAACGAGCTATTCAATTCGTACCTGTAAAAATTAATAACAGTAACTAGCTTTTGCCTAACCTTGAATTTTTATTATGCAAAACGGACTTTAGTTTCCGCTTAGTTGAAAGGTAGTTCGCTGCCGATATTATCCAATCATAAACCATTTCCCAATAACTCAAAATAAAAAGGTTGGTACATTCAGAAAGGGGGAAAATGGTGTGAGATGGCATAAAACGATACTTTCGATGATTCAGCAGCGTCAAGACAAAAAGGTGGCATTAGTCGTGGATACTTCCACAAATGAAGCACCAGCGATTCTCATCAATAACATCATTAAATTGTTTGAACAATTAAAGCCAGATACGATTTTGGTTCAAGCAGATTTCAAAATCAGGAGCATTTCTCCGGTAAAAAGTGATACGATTAAATACTATACACACGGGAAATCTTCCTATACATTAGCCCTTGAGTGGGCAACAGAAGAGCAAGTGGATACACTGTTTTATATCACCGATGTAACAGGTTTCTTTTCTGAAGAAATGGATCGAGTTAATTATGAATTATTTTGGCTCGTTCCCGGTGCATTCTTACCGAGGGTCCCATTTGGAAAGGCCATTAAAGTGGCTTAAGATTATCCAAATGTGTACAGAATATCTTTAGAATTTCATATTTCAATCATACAGCAAACGGTTGGTTGCAAATAGTTCATTTTCATGTGGACTGAATCCCTCAGCACATTGGAATAGTAAGTTACGATATAACAGAGTGGCAATCAATGTCACTCTGTTTTTTTGTTGAAAATTAACTCACTCATTCATCGATATAAATAAACCTGAATTAAGAAGGATTCTGATTCAGCAATGTTGAATATTTTACTAACAAGTGGAAACTTTGGTAAATAATATAGGGAGTGATTGAAAATGTTGGGTTCTAAAACGAAAGGTGAATTAAAAGCTTGGGTTAAAACCATATTTATTGCGTTAGGATTAGCATTGGTTATTCGGACATTTCTATTTTCTCCTTACATAGTGGATGGCGCTTCTATGGAACCTACACTACATAATCATGAAAAAATTTTTGTAAATAAAATTTATTATACCGACAGTTTTAATAGAGGTGACATTGTCATCATTAATGGGCCAAATGAAAAATATGTGAAAAGAATCATTGGTATCCCTGGGGATAAGATTGAAATGAACAGTGATCAATTATTTATTAATGGGGAATTATATAAAGAGAACTATCTGTCTCAAAAATTAAAATTAGCTAAACAACAAGGAAGTAGGTTCACTGAAGATTTTGGTCCAATTGTGATTCCTAAAAACCAATATTTTGTGATGGGCGACAACCGATTGCACAGTACGGATAGTCGTAATGGTTTGGGATTCATAAATCAAGAAAATATTGTAGGGAAGAGTGAATTTGTTTTATTTCCGTTTTCGGAAATTAGAATTGTAAAATAGTCCTATTACAAGAATTGACTTCGTTTTTACAAGGCCATTTGGTACTCTTTTTCTGCTAACGCAATAATGTTTATCGGAAACAGCCTAAATGGAAATGCCAAGTTTGATTAATCGTTGCTTGGATAAAAAAATATACGGATGAAATAAAATATTAACGGGCGCGATACTATAACTTATGAGTATCGTTTTTTTCTTATTTAGCCAACGAAGAATAGGTAAAGAAGATTTTCAAAATAATTAGAAACATAAAAGAAATATAAATCGTCTATTTTATATAAGGGAGGGTTGATAAATGAAAAAGTTACTCTTAATATCCTTAATTTTGATAATCAGCGCTGCTTTATTTGGTTGTGCCCATACAGAAGATGCACGGGTACATATACAATCTGAAAAGAAACCAATAGTAAACGGAGATAGAAACCAACAGAAAATCATCATTATGGACAATGTAAATGATCCACTTCCGCCAGAAGCAAAGAGTGTGGAATCGATGCCAAATAGCAGTGGGCCACAGCAAATTCCAAAAGCCAATCCCAATAAACCAATTGTCATTACCAAAATGCCGTATTCTAAAAAGAGCAAAGTCAAGATAACTGAATTGAAAGTCATTCAAGATAACGGAGAAATTTTACTTCCAGATGGCCATGGATGTGTAAAGATTAATGATAAAAAACAGTCTATTAAAGTCTCTGTGTTGGCAAAAGGACTTAGTCCAGAAAAAACCTATAGTATTACTCTTGAAAGAGATAATCATGGCGGGGTAACTTTTGGTCCTAAAGAGAATGTTGAAATCAACGCTGGGGAAATGATTGGAGAAACTACTTTTCAACCTAATGCTAAAGGAGAATTGTCTGTTTCAATGCTAAATCCAATGCGAATTGTTCAAGGGGCCAAAGAGCTAAGAATTTTGATTAAATCAGAAAATGAAATAAAAGAGCTAATTCAAACTGAACCGTTTACAATTCAAATGGATGAATGAGCTTTAAAGTGTATGCTATATGTTCACACATTTCCTGTGCGTTTAGCCCATTCCTTTAAGTGAAATGTGTGAATCACTGATAAAATGTAGGGTCGTTTTGAAACAGACTTTAAGCATTGCAGCCGGTTAAATGTTTTTCAAACTGTTCCCATCTTACATCAGGACAATATTGTGTCTGCCATTTAATCATTAAGGATCCACGTAAGAACATAAAGAATATTTGATTTAGTTTAATGGAGGAGAACATATTGAACATACTACAAAAGGTTTTGGAGCTGGATATTGCATACCTTGACACCTTTGCAAAGCGAATAAATACATCATGGGGTTTTATTTTTTATAATGAAAACCTGCCGAAGTATTATGATGCTAATCATGCTCATATTCATGAAGTCCCGCAAAATCCAAGGGCCGTTATAGAAGAAGTGATTCATTTCTATAAGGAAAGAAACATTACACCGCGCTTTTATATATTCGATATTGAAAAAAAATCACAATTGATTGATGAATTAACTTCTTACAAATTTCATTTTGAAGAATTAGTTAGTCCGATACAAATCTGGAACAAGGAAATCAATGAACACAAGAGAAGTGATCGAATTATTATTGAAAAAGTGACGGAAGATAATTTTAATGAAGCATTAGAAATTGAATGCAGTATTAAGGAGTTTGGTGGAAGGGAAGTAAGGGGAAAGGCTTTTACAGAAGAGTTTAAACACCCTGCATTTACCCATTATCTTCTTCGTTATGATGGTGAAGCATGTGCGACAGCATGTTTATTTGAGCATGGGGATCAAGTTCGAATGGAGAGCGTAGCGACAAAGGAAGAATTCAGAGGGAAAGGTTTGATTGGCGAACTTATCTATTTCCTGCAAGCAAAAGTAAAGAAAAAGAGAATAGAAGATTTATGGGTTTTTCCGATAAATGAGAAGATTGAAAAGGTTTACTCAAAATATGGGTTCCAAACAGCAAAGAAGTTTGTTACTGGTCATGCCTTTTTAGGAGGTAAAAGCATTAAAGAAATCCAGGAAGGCTAGGAATCTAAAATATTTCTAATAAGGTCAGTCCTCTTCTAAGATTAGTGGTTAGGGACTGAACCCGTATTAATAATGGAAATTTAATAATATCGTTTTCAGATTGAATTTTGTTCAAATCTTCCCAGGAAAATAAATTTTTTTTTTAGAGGTTAATAATTCTGTTATAATCGAAATGCAGATGGAAAATTTATACTTTAACGAAACAATACACATTTTTATGAAAAGGAAAATAATTGAATTAAGAGAGGCACTATGATGAAAAAGTCTTAGGAGTGGTGAACTTAAGCATTTTGTTAAGAACATCTAGTTCAAGGTTTTTCTAGGGAGACTTCTTAGAGAGTAAAAGGGAGTTCAGGAATAATAATAGTTTCTAATATACTTATAGCTTCCAAGGAGGATAGTAATGAAAGCAGCACGAATTTTAATTTTCATAGTAATTTCCTTTTTATTACTTTGGTTCATTTATTTTTTGAAAACGGGGGATTTGTTTTTTAAAGAAGGTTATTTTACAAAGGAACGAGCGTATCAGGCCTGGCTGAGTGATAGCAAAGAAGATGGACTGACCAAGGAATTTCTAGCGAATGCTAAAAAAATTGAACCAGATGATAAACAGTTACTTATTTTAGCGGGTGAAAACAATGTTTATCAGCTTCGTTTTCAAAAAGAACTTTTTCTTTGGATGAGTCCAAGCGTTTATCAGATTGATAATCAAACAATAAAAAAGATGAATGAAAAAAATAGCGAATATTATTTAAGCTACAATTGTGTTGCAACAGTGATTACGAAAAATCCTGATATTGTTAAAGGTAGAATAGGGAAAACTGATACCGAAATGCTACCGTTAGCACCCTATTTTCAGGAAGCTAAAGAAATGAAATTATGGTTTCTAAATATACAACCTGATGCATATGATTGCCAAGGACCTTCAGGGCAAACCTTCACTTTTTATGATCAAAGCGGCAAGGTTATCAAAAAGATAGAAGATAATTAAGTGGGAAGAAAAATCAATGATAAATTTAATCGACAACCTTTTAGGAGTGTAAATATGTTCAGATTTATTATTGTTTTTATTGCTTTGATTGTAATCGGTATTGGATTATATTCACTTATTAATCCCGAAAATGATAATCTTTTACTTCCAATTATGCAATTCTCCCAAGCTTTATTATTGGTCGCGGTAGGGCTATATCAACTTAAGTTAAAGCATAAGGACATTGCTATAATATCGTTTTGTGCAGGGGGATTTGTCTTTGCTGTGTTCATTTTAAAGCAAATATTTTAACTAATACCATTGCTCAAAAATCTGTAAAGTGGACATTAGTTTAAACAATTTTTAAGATAAGGGCTGTCAAAATAATCAGGCTGCCCTTTTTCTATTTTAATAGAAATAACTTCGGAATAAATTAAAAGCATGACAAATGTAAAAGCGGTATACGCAGAAATAATAACTAGAGAAGGTTAAGGTTAGAATAAAGGTATTTTAACAGCGAGAAAGAATTATTTTTTTAGACAGTTATCCAAGGAGGGTTAGGAAGATGATTCTACACATTATTAGTCTTTCCGATTGGGAAAAGGCGTTAGTAGATGGACAATATTGCCCCGTGAGTTTGGAGAAAGATAGCTTTATCCACTGTTCTACCTTAGAACAAGTTATTGGAGTTGCTAATTTTTTGTATAAAGGAAAAAAAGAACTTTACCTTTTATGTATTGAAGAACAAAAGGTAAATTCAAAGATTGTATTTGAGGACTTATATAATTCTGATAAGTTATTTCCGCATATTTATGGCCCTTTAAATTTAGATGCTGTTTTTAAAGTTGTTGAATTTCCGCCAAACAGTGACGGATGCTTTGACTTGCCTTGTTCAATTATCGAGGAATATAGAGGAATTGTTGATTTTTCGAAAGGGCGTTAAAATGAAGTTCCTCTATTGGTTTTTAAAAATTACTTTTCTGTTAGTGGTTTTGTATGTCGGAGACACATACTTAAAAAACCTTGGCTGGTGGTCCTTGATCATGAGTATCATAGCATTCATATTGGGTACCAGGCTGATTGATAAGAAGTTTGACCATTACAATAAACAATATTTTTTGAACAGGCTGCCCATTTTAGCAGATCTAGAGGTTGGACAAATCATTACGCTCGAATTATTTGATGGAAAGGAATTAGTAAATAGAGTCTATACTGGGTCTCGAAGTACGGAGATATTAATTGGCGCTGAGCCTGTTTTGGCTAATGGATCCGAGAAATTGTTACAGGGAATGAACAAGACTCGCTGGGTAAAACTAAAAAAGGTAAAAGCAATAAGGATAGTAACCTAAATGCTTGGGAATGAATTTCCTTACAATAAAAAAATATGAGGTTGTGAGTTTATATTGGCTGCGATACTTCCAAAAAGAAGGTCGCTTTTTTCTTGGCAAATAGGAAAGCTTCCCTATCAAACATAAGGGCAACTACGCCTCATATACTATGACACCACCAACTATTATAAAAATGGTTAAGCCGATATTTATCTACCACATTCCTTGTTAATGTGGTTTTATTTGGTATGATGAACAAGAATACTCATACGACATAACGGTTGGTTGAATAAGGAAAGGGATTATGGCAATGAGACATATATTAATCGTAGATGATGATAAAGAAATTGTTCAATTGATTGCTATTTATTTGCAAAATGAAGGTTATAAAATTTCTAGAGCTTTTAATGGCGAAGAGGCCTTAACTCTTTTTGAAAAAGAAAAGATCGATTTGATTGTACTAGATGTCATGATGCCGAAAATTGATGGCATGGAAGTATGCCGGATTTTACGGGAGAAAAATCATGTTCCCATTTTGATGATTAGTGCCAAAACAGAGGATATCGATAAAATAACTGGATTAATGAGCGGGGCAGATGATTACTTATCAAAACCATTCAATCCCTTAGAGTTAGTGGCTCGTGTAAAAACTTTGATACGAAGGACTTATCTCTACCAAGAGGAACGGTTAGAAGACGAGATTATTAAGGTTGGACGTCTTGAGGTAAATAAAACCTTTCATACAGCAAAAGTTAGCAGGCATTCCATTCCGCTAACTTCAAAAGAGTTTGCGATTCTTTATATTATGGTATCGAATCTTGGCAGAGTTTTTAGCAGTGAAGAAATCTTTGAACTTGTATGGAAGGAAACCTACTATTCTTCAAACAATACGGTAATGGTACATATCAGCAATTTACGTGAAAAGCTGGAAAAGGAATTAGGCTATAAATTGATAAAAACCATCTGGGGAGTGGGGTACAAAATTGATGGATAAAAAATCAACCTCCATTTATACCAGATTACTTTCATATCTACTATATAGTCTGCTCGGTGCCGGAATTTCAACTGTCATACTAGCATATATCATTCGATTTATATATATATATATCCCTTTACCGGTAGAAGTAAATTATTTATACGCCAATATGAGGGATGCTTATGGATTTTGGTACTTATTTTTCATAGGAACGATTATTTTGACGGTCATCTATTATGCCTTAGCAATCAAAAATATGGTATCGTACTTTAAGATAATAAGCCGTTCGGTAGATGAAATTTCAGAAGGACGTCTTGATATAGAGATTCCGATTTGGAAACATGGGGGATTAAGTCCGTTAGCACAAAACATAAATCAAATGAAGGAACAGTTAGAGTTGTTAATTGAAGATGAAAAGAAGGCGACCCAATCGAAAAACGAGCTGGTGACGAATGTGTCGCACGATTTAAGGACGCCATTAACATCCATCATCGGCTATCTACGCTTAATTGAGGAAGATCAATACAGAGATGAAGTGGAGCTCCGGTATTTTGTTGATATTGCCTATGAAAAATCCATACGGCTGAATAGCATGGTGAACGACTTGTTTGAGTTTACCAAAATCAATAATCGTGACCTTGCCTTAAAACGGGTACCCCTTAATCTAATTGAGCTGCTTAAACAGCTAGCGGCGCAATTTCATCCTGAATTAATAAAGGCGAATATGGAAATAGAATTAAAAACCTCTGCCGATGAACTGATGATTGAGGCAGATCCTGATAAAATCATGAGAGTTTTTGAAAACCTTATTTCAAATGCGATTAAATATGGAAGGAAGGGAAAAAAAATCGACCTCGTTGTCGAGGAGAAAGATCCGTTCGTACTCGTAAAGGTTGTCAATTATGGGGAAGCCATTCCCACCAATGCAATCCCCCATATTTTTGATAGGCTGTACCGTGTGGAACAGTCAAGGTCGGATGAGACAGGTGGTACCGGTCTGGGCCTTGCGATTGCAAAAGGAATCGTGGAGTTGCACCAAGGGGAAATCATTGTGTCAAGTAACGATGCGGAAACGATTTTTCAAGTTCAATTGCCGTTACCAACTGATCGTTGAAGTTGAATTTGAACAACCAAAGACAACTTTCCTGCGATTTTTTTCTATTTGTAAAAGCGTTCATTAGGAATACTTTAGGTTTTCTTTATGTTTATTTTCATTTCTCTTTAGAAATAATGGCTATATTTGGACTAAACCATTTTTCTAGGAGTGCTGATTTTATGAAAATAAAAAATGTAGTGATTGGATTGATTGTTTTAATTTTATTGGGTTCTGTTAGCCAAATCACAGGGATTAAAGACATTCATGAAGATTTTAGAAAAAATATAATAGATTCCATTAGTTCGAATTTTTCTATTAAAGCTGAAGCGGCTTTATTATTAGATTTGGAATCAGGGAAGGTTATTTATGCAAAAAATGATCATAAAAGGCTCTTTCCTGCGAGTACAACGAAAATCTTAACCGCATTATTAGCTGTTGAATATGGTAATTTAAATGATCGAATTACGGTTGGTAAAGAAGTTCAATTCAAAACTGATGGTGAAAGTACAGCCTGGCTTAAAGAAGGGCAAGTTCTCACTTTAAGAGAATTGCTGGCCGGTTTAATGCTACCTTCCGGTAATGACGCTGCTAGAACGATAGCCATCTATATAGCAAAAAAACAAATGGGTAACCCTCAAGCTTCAGAGGAAAAAGCGTTAGACTATTTCGTTTCAATGATGAACAAAAAGGCTAAAGAGGTTGGAGCAATAGACTCTCACTTCATGAATCCTCATGGATTGCATCATCCCAATCATTATTCTACTGCCTATGATCTAGGGAAGATTGCAAACGAAGCAATGAAAAACTCAAATTTCAAAGAGATTGTGAGCAATAAGGTGTATTCAGATGAGGGAATCACTTATCAAAATAGCAATCAGCTGTTGAATTCAAGTAGCGCGTTTTATTATGAGGGGGCAAATGGAATAAAGACCGGTTTTACTGATGAGGCAGGATATTGTCTAGTCTCTTCAGCCGAACGCAATGGAAAAAAGTTAATTGCAGTAGTATTAAAGTCTAGCAAAAATAGGGTTTGGGATGATTCCATCACATTATTAACGAATGGATTTACTTCAGAATATGTGAAAAAATAATGATGTATCATGATGCGATAACTAATGACAAAGGTTTCGCATTTTTTTATGGAAAATATTAAAGAAGAAACTCCCTTTTTGTTAGTTGAATTATTAGAGGCAGTTAATGTAGGGATACACAAGGAGGACAAAACTATGTAAATTAATAAAAGACTCCGTTTGTTCCACGCTGTGATGTATTCAGGATGAAATAAAAAGTTTTTTGTTTTTCCTTAGATAAAAAGAGCTTTGAAAAAATTAAGCAGCCTGAGTCATTTTCTTATTGAACTCAGGCTGTTTATTCATTTATTTATTACTGTCTGATTAACGGAGGTGATCGATAGCCTTTCTAATTGAAGAGTCTACTTTTCTAGCTAATCAATCAAATTGCCAAACCATACTACATCTCGTTCTGTATCATGTGCGTGTTGATATAAATGGAGTCGGTGATCTGTGCTGAAATAGGCTATGGCCACACCACGAACTTTATTATTGTCATCCCAAGAAAGGAGAACTTTAATGGAAATCTTTCCGGTTCCCAAATCAATAGGAGATAAATTTGTAAAACCATTTTGGATTGTATCGAAGCTATCGTTATTATTCGTTGAAAATGAATATTCCCAATATGAGCCGGTTGAATCCACTGAATAAAGGCTTCCTGAAGTCTGCTTTTCTACTTCCTCTTTCGTTAGCCCAGGTGACAACAATGTCTTTAGTTGTTCAACTTTATTTTTAATGATTTCATTGCCAGGATATTTCATATTATTATCTTCATAAAAATACCCGTTAGCGATGACATGATGAGCCCATCTCCCATCTGGTAAGAGATAATAGGATTTTGTTCCATCTTTAATCCAGTCGGTAGCCATTTCACCTGTTTGTTTGAAATAGTACCAGCCGAATGAATAATTATAGTTTAGATTGCGCCATCCGGATGCCATTTCACCTGATGATTCCATATAGTACCATTTGTTTTTATCCTTCAGCCAGCCTGTCGCCATCGCTCCGCTTCCATCTAGGTAATACCATTTAGAGTTTACTAGTTTCCAGCCAGTGGCCATCGCTCCTGTTGTGTTTAGATAGTACCATTTATTTTGATATTTTAACCATCCCGTTTGCATAACACCCTTTTGATCAAAGAAATACCATTTAGAATTGATTAATGCCCATCCCTTCCTATACTCTCCGTTATTGTTATGGAAATACCACTTGCCACCTTTTAGTTCCCACTGACTTTTAATTTTCACAGAACTATTGGTTGTAATGGCAGTTTTAGCAAATGATGTAGCTGGTGAAGCTAGTAATAATATACTGGTTGCTAATGTAATGGACTTAACGACTTTTTTCATTTTTACTCCTCATTTCCTTTTATTTAGTAATCTATATAAATAGTGGAAAAAGTTACATGGATATGTATCCCCTTCCTTTCCAAACGGAATGTGTTTTGGATAATTCTTCTATTAATGTTACAATTATATAACAAATAATACAACATTATTGTAATATTTGTAACAAAATTGGTGCTATATTCCCATTTTGCTTGAAGTATTCTTTGGGAATATGAAATTATGGGACTAGAGTTTAAGAATTTCATATTTGACGAAAGATTTGATGTTTACTTTTTCCAAATTTAAAAGAAATAAATGTCCTTAGTCATTCAAAATTTTGAAATACAATATTATACTATTATTTAGAAAAATTAATATAATTTACAAAAAGGTGAGGGAATGAAATTCTTTAAACAGGTTCCTGGATTCATTAAGTGTTTCTTTTCTAATTGGTCTATTTGCAATCGGAGGCTTTACTTCAAGAAGGAGTAAAGCCTCTTTCTCACTTAAAGTAGTGTAAATTGGTATGTGGAGAGAAAGGGGGTGTTTCAATACAGGATGATGGAAGCAAAAAAAATAGATTGGTGTCAGGCACCAATCAAATTATGGGAAGTTTTAAGAAATGAGCTCTTCGAACCATTTCCTAATTAAGTTACCTTAATAATAAAATATACTTATGAAGAACTTATAAGGAACTTGTGTGAAAGTTGTGAAGATGGATTTTAGGCAAAAAAAATAGATTGGTGTCAGGCACCAATCAAAATATGGGAAGTTTTAAGAAATGAGCTCTTCGAACCATTCCCTAATTAACTTACCTTTATATTAAAATATACTTATGTAGAACTTATAGGGAACTTATGTAGAAGTTGTGGAGATTCCCTCATGATGGCCTGCGGCCGTAAATAATACAGTACTTTTATTCTATTTTGTTCTAGTTTTTAGAAAAACAGGAGTTAGTGGTAAACTATTTTTATACAAAATTTGGAATATATCTTGAAAGGAACATTTCAGTGAAATATTTACAAACGGATTTTTCTTCAGACTTAAATGAGTTAATTAATACTACTGAACATTCTTTTTATGAGCATAGTAAATTATTATTAAGTGAATATGCGGATCTCTGTGTAAAGAGAGACCGAAAGCTTACTATAGAAGTAGAAAAGTACGGAAAAGATCCTTTTATGCCTGGATATGTTTCTATTATTTCAGTGATAATAAAGCGAGAAAAGGATAAAATAAAAATAGTCGGTCCGATTTGGAAATGCCAAAGGACTTTTTTTGGAATCCAACTTTCGAAAAATTTACCGGGAAGTAAAGTTTCCGGGGAATTAATCACGTTGCAGGATACTGGGAACGTGTTCAAAGAATTTATTGAAGACAATCTAAAATAGGAATTATCTTGTAGATAAAGGCGTCAGTCTCATAAAAAGTTAAATGGTTAAGAGCTTGGAATCCAAGTTCTTTTTCTTATGTTAAATTTAAGGAAATACAAAACGGTTAAACAAGAAAAATTAATTCTCCAAGTAATATAGTAAGGGTTGAATAGCCTGCTTTTAACTATTTTTCTCAACAGTTAATTGTTTTTCATTGGAATATTTAATAAACTTTAATCACAGATGGGAATGGAAAGGAAGTAATCTTAGAGGGGAGCTATTTATATAGTACAGAAGAGAAAGGGATGACTGAAATTGGAGTTCACATTAAAGACATAAAGCAGCTGACTAATCCGATTTCACTAGAGTTGACCTTCTTTCCGTCTTGGATCAAAGGCAATGTAAAAATAAAGATTAAATAAGTGAAAAGGTGCCGACATCATTTTGGGTGTTAGGCACTTTTTTCTTTAAATAGATGACCAAGACTCTTTATTTTGGTAAAATTATCATAAATAATTGAAAATTCTTTCTTTAAACAATGGAGGAAAATATTAAACAATAGTATGTTTCCCTACATCACCTCGACCCTACTAGATTGTGACACCATTTACCCACACTTTAATCAGAATCATCACGATAATGAATAGAAGAAAAAACAAAACATAAATATAGAAAACTGAATATTAAGGGGATTGAAAAAGGAGTCGACGTAAATGAAAAATATCTTACAACCGCATATCAGAATTGGAAATGGGTATGAGGTGAAATACGCGTTACTACCAGGAGATCCAGGACGTGTCGATGAAGTGGCTAAATTTTTAGACCATACTGAAGAACTTGCCTACAACCGGGAATACAAAACAATCATCGGCTCATATAAAGGTGTCAAAATTTTCGTTTCCTCGACGGGAATTGGCGGGGTTTCCGCAGGAATTGCTATCGAAGAGTTAAAAAATATTGGCGTAAAAGTAATGATTCGTATCGGAAGCTGTGGTGCCCTGCAGCCACATTTGCGTTTGGGTGATCTGGTAATTGCTTCTGGTGCCGTGAGAAATGATGGTGCCTCCTATGCCTATATTAACAAGGCTTATCCAGCTATTCCAGACCCCGAATTGCTCTTTCATGTTATGAATGCAGCCAAAAAGAATCAATCAACAAATCATACAGGTATTGTCAGATGTCATGACAGTTTTTATACTGATAAAGAACAAGAAATTGACAAGTTTTGGTCAGAAAAAGGAATTCTAGCTTCTGATATGGAAACAGCCGCACTATTTGTGATTGGTGGATTACGCGGTATTAAGACCGCTTCCATATTAAATGTCGTGGTCGAAAAAGAGGGGGATTTGGAAGGGGGAATCAATGATTACATTGATGAGAAAAACAATAGTAGACGTGGGGAAGAACAAGAGATTCTCACAGCACTCGAAGCGATTGTTTCCTATGAATCTATTTATAAAAATTAGAAGGGGGTTTTTTCAATGAAAAAACAAAGCATGTGGTCGTTACGTTTATCTACAGCCGCATTGGTTCTAATTCCTGTTGCGGTAGGTGTCAACTATATTGGTAAATTAATTGCAGCCTTCCTAAAACTGCCGCTTTGGCTAGATTCCATCGGCACAGTCCTAGCAGCGATGTTGGGAGGCCCCATTGTCGGCGCTTTAGCCGGTGCGATTAATAACATTATTTATGGCTTTACCGATCCTATTTCTTTTATTTATGCGATTACAAGTGTCGCAATTGGTTTGGCAGTTGGGATTCTATTTTTCAAAGGCTATATTTCTAGCTGGCTGAAAGCGGTGGTTGCCGGTTTAATTATTGGGCTTGTCGCGACGGTTGTTTCCACTCCGCTTAATATAAGTCTCTGGGCTGGACAAACAGGGAATGTTTGGGGTGACGCATTTTATGCTTTTGTTTTAGCAAAAACCGATTCTATTTGGCTGGCCTCGTTACTTGATGAACTGGTGGTCGACGTGCCAGATAAATTATTAGTTGTGCTAATCAGTTTTGGTATTTTCAAAGGATTACCACGAAATGTTGTGCAATTATATAACAATAATGAAAAAATAGAGACTTTAGATTAGCCTCTTTTTGAAAATGAAAGCCGGTGAAGCTTTTTGAAATCGATTAGCTTGTATGTGGAAAGGGATTCTTTCATTCATGATGTCGATCCCATCACTAAACTCTTATATATACTCTTTGCTCTTATAATTCCGATTATTCTGCCATCATTCACAACCTCTTTCATATGTGTGGGAATTAGCATTGTGTTATTGATAGCGGCGAAAGTTATTCGAAAAACCATTCCTGTGTTTAGTTTTGTTTTTCTCGTGCTGATCACAGTCGTTATCATCCAAGGCTTGTTTAAACCGGAAAATGAGACCGCTCTCTTTCAAATTGGTCCAGTTGTCATGTATAAAGAAGGGCTGCTATATGCCTTGACGATTACGCTCCGGGTGACGAATATTGTCAGTTCCTTCATGATTTTGGTCCTGACAACGAAACCATCGGACCTTGTCGAGACGCTTGTTCGTAAAGGAATGTCGCCAAGAATTGGATATGTTATTGTTTCGGTTTTTCAAATTATTCCTGAAATGATTGCGAGCATGGGCACGATTATGGATGCGCAGAGGGCTAGGGGAATGGAGACGGAGGGAAATTTGTTCGTCCGAACCAAGGCTTTCCTACCGTTATTAGGCCCGGTCATATTAGGGTCGCTCATTAACACCAAGGAACGGGCAATGGCATTGGAAGTGAGAGGGTTTAATTCCAGTGCCCCGAAAACATACTTATATGAGGAAAAAACCTATAATCATAGCAGAGTGATTCAGTCCCTAATGCTGCTGCTAATAGTTTGCGCTGTAACGTGGAGGATTTTTGTATGAACAAAATAATTGTTCAAGGTCTCAAATATAAATATCCATTATCCGACACGCTAGCACTTGATGATATTTCGTTCCAAGTTAACAAAGGAGAATTTATTGGCATTATTGGTAAAAATTCATCAGGTAAATCGACGCTATGCCAAGCACTCGTTGGTCTCGTTCCTCATTTTTATAAGGGAGCATATGGCGGAAAAGTCTTGGTTGACGGGCTGGAAGTGAAAAATCATTCGCTCGCTGACATCTCTTTAAAGGTAGGGATGGTGTTCCAAAATCCGTTCACCCAGGTGACAGGTTCAAAAATGACGGTTTATGAGGAAATTGCCTTTGGGCTCGAGAATATCGGCGTACCTCGAAAAGAAATGATAGATCGGATTGACGACGTGTTAACGCTGCTTAAAATTGAGCACGTAAAGGACCATAATCCCTTTGCCTTATCGGGTGGACAAATGCAGCGCATGGCAATTGCGAGCATCATAGCGATGAAGCCGGACATCCTGGTGCTGGATGAACCAACTTCCCAGCTCGACCCGACGGGATCTGAGGAGGTATTCAACGCGATTCAAAGTCTAAGCAAACAGGGGATTACTGTTTTGCTGGCAGAGCATAAAATGGAGAAGGTTGCTCAGTATTGCGATCGAGTCTTACTACTCAATGACGGGAAAGTTGTGGATGTTGCTCCTCCTGAAATAATCTTTTCAAGAGATGATTTGGAAGCTTACGGTGTCTTGGCCCCCGTTTATACGAGAGTGTGTAAGGCTTTGGGTGTTAAAAAGGACGGCAGCGATTGTTATCCTGTTACCTTGGAGGCAGCGGAAAGGGTATTAAGGAGGGGGGTTCCACTTGTATGATAAAAGTATCTAATCTTTCCTTTTCTTATAACAAGGGTGGAGCCCCCGTACTTGCGGGAATAAATTTGGAGTTTGATCAGCGTTCAACCGCCATTATCGGTCAAAATGGCGCTGGAAAAACGACGTTCGTCAAGCTGTTGAAGGGTCTGCTGAAACCGGATAATGGGGATATTTTGATTCATAACGTTGATGTGAAAATGAAAACCACAGCCGCCGAGATGGCTGGAACGATTGGGCTTGTTTTTCAAAATCCAAATGACCAGATTTTTAAACGGACGGTTTTGGAGGAAGTGATGTTCGGCCCGCTGAATATTAAAATGGGTAAGCTTATCGCAGAAAGACAAGCTATTCAGGCCTTAAAGATGGTTGAACTAGACGATAAACTAGAGATGAATCCCCATGATTTAAGTTTATCAGAGAAGAAACTGCTGTGTATTGCCTCCGTTGTTGCGATGGATACCGACATCATTATTCTTGATGAGCCGACGATTGCACAGGACATTCATGGGAAGGAAAAGATTCGGGAAATCATCCAAGCGTTAAAGAATAAACATAAACTCGTCATGACAATTATTCACGATATGGATTTTGTTGCAGAGAACTTTGAGCGAACGATTGTATTTAATGGAGGAAAGGTCCTTCTCGATGGAGATACAAGATACGTATTTTCACAGAAGGATATTTTAAGAGAAGCCAAAGTGGAAGCTCCCGGAATTACACAATTGGCAGAGAAACTGGGATTTAAGGAAACGGTTTTAACCGTCGAGGAATTTATTCAGATGAGATGAAGGGAGCTAGACACCAATATTGTTGGAGCTCGACTCCTTTTTCATTTTATGCTGTCAGAGTTGTGTTTAAGGGAATTTGTCATATAATAGGATTATAGATGTTCATGAAATTGTCAAAATTAATCCTTGATACAATTTATATAGTGGAATGTTAGCTAGTGGAATAGATCGTCTTGGGGAGGGAAATGAAATGTTTAAAGCAGCAGTTGCAGGTGTACTTGGGTTTATTCTGATTTTTATCGAATCGATGATTGTGATGAAGCTAAAAGGATATGCAACCATTGAATTTGGCGGATTAGCTCCCTTTATTAATGTTTGGGCGATGAACTTCTTCTTTGTCTTTGCCATCCTGACCCAATTAACAAATTGGTATGTCAATAGAGAAAGTTTAGAAGAAGATAACAGTTATTAAATGAAAAGCGTCACACTCTCGCTAACTGCGAAGAATGTGACGCTTTTTTGATGATAACTACATTTCCTTTTATTGGATAATGTTGTCAGGCACCTTTTTCCTTTTATTGTAAAATGCGAATTGCTATTTTCGATGCATTTTAAATTGCAAGAATAACTCGTTGTAGTAGGCTAGGTTCTTTTTGCCGAGATTTTTATATACTTCTAGTTTTTCGGTCAGCTCTGGTGATGGATAGAACCGCTCATCGTTGACCACTTCTTTTGGCATGTATTTAAGGGCACCTTTGTTAGGCGTAGAATAGCCGACATAATCGGTATTTTTGGCAGCAACTTTAGGATCAAGCATGAAGTTAATGAATTTATGCGCTGCCTCGATATTTTTGGCTGTTTTAGGAATGACCATATTATCGAACCATAGGTTGGAGCCTTCCTTTGGCACCACATAGTCCAAATCTTCATTCTGAGACATGATTTCTGATGCATCTCCTGACCAGACAAGCCCAACGGAAGCCTCACGATTCGCAAGCAGCATCTTGATTTCATCACCGACAATCGCTTTGATATTTGGTGTGAGCGTGTCTAGCTTTTCCTTTGCTTCGATTAGATGTTGTTTGTTTGTATCATTTAGCGAATAGCCCAGGCTGTTCAATCCCATTCCAATCACTTCGCGGGCACCGTCTGTTAACAAGATTTTATTTTTTAAATCAGAAGCCCAAAGGTCATTCCAACTGGTAATTTTCTTGCCATGCAGCATTTTTGGATTGTAAACGATGCCGACAGTTCCCCAGAAATAAGGGATGGAATATTTATTCTGTGGATCAAACGGCAGATCCATAAACCGGTTATCAATATATTTTAAGTTGGGCAGCTTCGAATGATCCAACGGAATGAGCAAATGCTCGTGACGCATTTTATCAATCATATATTCAGAAGGAATGGCGATATCATAATTCGTGCCGCCCTGCTCGATTTTGGTCATCATCGACTCATTAGAATCGAATGTTTCATAGATGACCTTAATCCCTGTTTCTTTTTCAAAACGTTTGATTATATCAGGATCAATATAGTCGCCCCAGTTAAAAACTGTTAACGTGTTGCTGCCGGTATAACCCTGCGAGCTGTTCAAACTCGAAATCGCATAAAGCAGCACGGCCGAGACGACTGCAATGACAAGAAAAAAACGGACAAGTTTATTCATCGTTTGCGAACCCCCATACCGCTAGGCTTGTTACGCTGGGTAATAAAGTAATAAATCACTACAAGCAGCAGCGTAAATAGGAACAACAGGGCGGACAGGGCATTAATATTTAAGGAAATCCCCCGTCGTGCTAAGGAATAAATCTCAACCGAGAGCGTGGAAAAACCATTCCCGGTTACAAAAAAGGTTACGGCAAAATCATCTAAGGAGTATGTTAGTGCCATAAAGAAACCGGCAAAGATTCCGGGTGTAATAAACGGGATAATCACCTTTGTTATTACGTTCCAACTGCTTGCCCCTAAATCCCGGGCAGCATCAATCAGGGTCGGGCTCATCTCCATTAATTTTGGCAGTACCATCAGGACGACAATCGGAATGCTAAAAGCAATATGGGACAAAAGTACGGAATAGAATCCAAGTTTGATCCCTGCCATCGTGAACAAAATCAAGAATGAAGCCCCAATAATAACATCTGGGCTGACAATAAGAACATTGTTTAAGGATAACAAGGTATTTTTTGTTTGTCTTTTTTTAGCATTGTGTATAGCTAAAGCTCCAAGCACACCAATAATCGTGGAAAAGAGCGCGGATATAAAAGCAACCACCACTGTATTTAAGACGATTATCAACAGCCTTGTATCTTGAAAAAGCTCTCGATACCATTCTAATGAGAAGCCTTTAAAATTATACATCGTATCTCCACTGTTGAAGGAGAAGATAACCAGAAAGAATATCGGTGCATATAGGATGAAAAAGATGACCGCTAAAAAGAATTTTGATAAAGGGGTTATTTTTTTATCCATCTTACACACCTCGCTTTCGAGTACCAGTTACGACCATAATCAGAACCATAATAATTATTAAAAAGACAGCAATCGTGGAACCCATGCCCCAATCCTGCGTCACAAGAAAGTGTTGCTCTATTGACGTACCAAGAGTGATGACACGGTTCCCAGCAATCAGTCTTGTCAGCATGAACAAGGAAAGGGCCGGGATGAACACGACCTGGCAGCCGGATTTCACACCGTCGATAGTCAACGGAAAAATGATCCGGCGAAATGTCGTCCATTTGGAGGCCCCTAAATCACTGGCTGCATCCAAAAGGGTTGGATTCAATTCATCTAAAGCATTAAAAATCGGCAAGATCATGAAGGGAATAAAAATATATACCGATACAAACACGAAGCTGAAATCAGTAAATAAGATTTGCCGTGACCCGATACCAATCATTTTTAAGAAGCTGTTAGCCGCTCCATATGTACCAAAAATACCAATGAAGGCATAAGCTTTTAACAGTAAATTAATCCACGATGGGACAATAATTAACAACAGCCATAGTTGTTTATGTCTGGTTTTCGTTAACAAATAAGCTGTTGGATAAGAGATCAACAGTGAGATTGCTGTAATTAAAAATGCATACCAAAACGAACTGATCGTCATTTTTAAATAAACGGGCGTGAAAAACTTTTGATAATTGATGAACGAAAAATTTCCCTCAATATCAAAAAAAGAATAGTAAAGTACAAGTAAAATAGGCACGATTACAAAAAGAAGAATCCAAAGTAGATAAGGAATTCGATAGAGGCTGCGGGTTAATTTATTTTCCATGGCGGTCCACATCCGCATATGTTTCTAAACGGCGATCGAATTCTTCCTCTGTTTCGCCAAGGCGCATAACATGAATCGCTTCCGGATCAAAATAAAGCCCGATTTCATCCCCTACGGTTGCCTTCTTCGTGGAATGGACAAGCCACTCATTTTCATCCTTATCGTAGCAGCAGATTTCATAATGGACACCTCGGAACAGTTGGGAATCAACACGTACCTGCAATTTGCCACGTTCTAAAGTTGTAATTTCCAAATCCTCGGGACGGATAATAATTTCCACTGGTTCGTTCTCGTTAAAGCCCTTGTCGACACATTCAAACTCCCTGCCGACAAATTCTACTCGATAATCCTTCATCATTCTGCCATTAACTATATTGGATTCACCAATGAAATCGGCGACAAAGCGGTTAATCGGCTCATCATAAATATCGGTTGGTGTACCACTTTGCTGGATTTTTCCTTTATTGATGACAAAAATCTCATCTGACATCGCCAAGGCTTCCTCTTGGTCGTGTGTCACAAAGATAAAGGTAATCCCAAGGCGACGCTGCAACTCACGGAGTTCATACTGCATTTCGGTACGCAGCTTTAAATCTAGGGCAGAGAGCGGCTCATCGAGAAGGATTACTTCCGGCTCATTAACAATCGCTCGGGCGATAGCCACACGCTGGCGCTGACCGCCAGACATTTCCCTGATTTCTCTGTTTTCATAGCCTGTAAGGTTAACAAAGCTGAGAGCTTCCTTCACTTTTCGTTCTATTTCAGCGTTCTTCAATTTCTTGATTCGTAATCCGAACGCCACGTTCTCAAAAACATTTAAATGAGGAAAGAGTGCATAATCTTGAAAAACCGTATTTACCTGCCGTTTATTGGCGGGAATATCATTGATTTTTTTTTCGTTAAAATATATCTCTCCCTTGGAAGGTTCGATAAATCCAGCGATTAACCTTAGTATCGTTGTCTTACCGCATCCAGAGGGGCCAAGGAGTGTATAGAATTTTCCGCGTTCAATCTCAAAGCTTACATCGTCAAGAACAGGCGGATCGTTATCATATTGCTTGGTTACATTATTAAATTGAATAATAGCAGCATTTGTCATGGCAGCCACCCCCGTATAAAAAAGTATTTTTCTCTTTGTTGATTCGGGAACAATTATACAGGATGTGTCTAAAAATTCAATAATTGTTTATTTATTTACAATAAAAATCAGGTTTTGTAAAAAAAAGCCTCACTTCTCGGAATAAAGAGAAGGAGGCGCTTTTTTGAGTTGCTTAGACGTTTTGTTTTATTATTTTATTTCTTGTGAAAGCAGTTTTGCGAATGAATGGAATCACCCAGCGGTCGAGACCAATGCGACCTGCGTTATAGCCTGCGAAAAGAATAATGGCTCCGATAAATAGGTCTGTTGGAATGTGAGATACTGTTCCAGCTAAGAAGAATGCATAGTTCATAACAAGTCCGAAGAACATTGCTGCTGTTGTTAAGCAGCCAAGAATTAGTCCTAATCCGATTAAAAATTCTCCAACAGGAACGATTGTGTTGAAAATGTCAACGTTTGGTAATGCAAAACCTTTTAGGAATTCAACATACCAGCCGTATACTACACCACCATCTGGACCCTTTACTGGATTAGCAATTACTGCCTTTAAATATCCAGAAGCATCAAAACCACCACTTGTAAGCTTACCCCATCCTGCAGTTAACCAAGAATAACCAAGATATAAGCGAAGAACTGTTAAAATTCCAGCAGCAACTTTATTTTCTCTTAACCAATTGACAACCATGTGAAACACTCCTTTTAGTAAATAAGATTTATATATTAAGTACATTGTTAATATAACAAATTTATTTTGAATTGAGGATAATTTGTTCAATAGTTCACATATCTGTAAAAATGTTTTGAACAATTTGTTACATGCCAGCAGTGAAAACCTTTGAATTCGGGTTTTAATAAAAAACAGTAAAAGATGGAAGAAAAATGTTGATTTAACTAATATCATTAGTTATATTAAAACTAATGATATTAGTTAAAGGGGAGATGAGAATAATGAGAATAATTAAAAAGGGGTTCTTGTATCAAGTGACATTTATGGCGAGTGTTTTTCCGGTCAATTGCTATTTGGTCGAGGAAGAGGATGGAGTAACCTTGATTGATGCAGCACTTGGCTTTTGTACGAAAGGGATATTGAAGGCTGCTGAAACTATTGGGATGCCGATTACAAAAATTATTTTAACCCATGCTCATGAGGATCATGTCGGTGCGTTAGATTCGTTAAAGGAATGGTTACCAGAGGTACCGGTTTATATTTCAGTTCGAGATCACAGATTAATGAATAATGACCGTTCCCTTGATCTACATGAAGAACAAACACCTATTAAAGGTGGAGTGCCAAAGAATTTAAAAACTAGAGCGAATGTATTATTGAAGGAAGGCGACTTGATTGGTTCTTTAACCGCAATCGAGACTCCAGGGCATACGCCAGGCTCCCTGTCGTTTTTAGATTTGCGTTCAAAGTCATTGATTGCAGGTGATGCCTTCCAAACTAGAGGGGGCATCGCGGTGGCAGGGGATATTAAGCCCTTGTTCCCATTTCCATCATTCGGAACGTGGAGTAAGAAAACAGCGTTGGGGAGTGCAAAAAAATTATTGGGTTACGAACCAAAGCTTCTTGCGGTTGGCCACGGAGAAATGATGGAGAATCCTGTTAATGCGATGGAGCAGGCGATTAAAAATTTAGAACGGAAAATAGGATAAGGAGTAGTTATTATTATGTCACCAAGACCAAAAATTGGACTCGATTTAACGACGATACTTGAATCAGCAGGGGAAATTGCTAACAAACAGGGAATGCAGGAGGTTACACTGGCAAACCTTGCAAAGAAATTAGGCATCCGCCCTCCCTCACTTTATAACCATTTTGATGGATTGCCTGGATTAAGGAAAAAGTTAGCGATATACGGGATTGAAAAGATTTATGAAGTTATGGCTAATGCAGCAATAGGGGTGTCAGGCACCGAAGCCGTACTTGCAATTAGTCAGGCGTATGTCAATTTCGCCCGTATGAATCCCGGGGTTTATGAAGCTGCCTTGATGGCACCAGACCCAGAAGATGAGGAGTTCCAGCTTGCCGGAGCAAAAGTTGTTGACCTTTCCATCAGGGTGTTACAGGCCTATCATTTGGAAGGGGACCATGCTCTACATGCCGTAAGGGGATTACGTAGTATTTTACATGGATTTTCTTCCTTAGAGCAAAATGGAGGATTCAAGCTTTCATTGGATTTGGATGAGAGCTTGATGATTATTATTAAGGCATTTCTTGCAGGGATTGGTGAACAACAAAATTTCAATGAGGGAGCCCTCTTGACGACCGAAACCGGAGTTTAAAAAGAGAAACGGTAGTTAATAAAGGTTATTGGCGACCACAACCGTGAAAAAAAGAGAAAGGGTGGTAACCAATAAGGTGTATTGGCGACCGCAAACATGAAAAAAGAGAAAGGGTGGTAGCCAATAAGGTGTATTGGCTACCACAACCGTGAAAAAAAGAGAAAGGGTGGTAACCAATAAGGTGTATTGGTGACCGCAACCGTGAAAAAAGAGACGGAACGGTAGCCAATAAGGTGTATTGGTGACCGCAACCGTGAAAAAAGAGACGGAACGGTAGCCAATAAGGTGTATTGGCGACCGCAAACATGAAAAAAGAGACGGAACGGTAACCAATAAGGTGTATTGGTGACCGCAAACATGAAAAAAGAGACGGGGCGGTAGCCAATAAGGTGTATTGGTGACCGCAAACATGAAAAAAGAGACGGACCGGTATCCAATAAGGTGTATTGGTGACCGAAACCGTGAAAAGAGAGACAGAGTGGTCTCCAATAAGAGTTATTGGAGACAGAAACAGTGAAAGAAGACTGAAAATGGTCTTCTTTTTTGACATACACATATGAGAGGGACATTTTGGAGATGTAATAGTTAGGCAAGCTTTGTTATAATAGGGAAAACTTAAGAATTAAGGGATGATTACTGTGCGGAAATCTGAAAAATTTGGTTTGTTATTGGATGTCGAGACTACAGGGTTAGGCCCCACCACAGATGAAGTAATAGAACTAGCCTTGAAACTCTTTTCCTATCGAACAGATACCGGCGAAATCACTGATATTATTGAGGAAGATTCCTTTTTAAGAGAGCCGCTTTCAAATTCAGCAAGGAGGAATTATGACCGAGCCTTTCAAATACACGGAATCCCCTATGAGCTAGTAAAAGGGAAAAGCTTTTATGATGGAAAAATAAATACGTATTTTCACCGTGCTGATTCTGTTTTTGCTCATAATGCTTCGTTTGACCGCAGCTTTCTTTATCACATGTATCCGGAAGTCAACGATTTGAAGTGGTATTGCACGATGAGAAATATCCCTTGGAAAAACTATGGCTTCCCAAATGGCAAACTCCTAACCCTATTGCAAGCACATAATATCACAAATTATCAAACACATAGAGCAATGGATGACATTACATACCTAATGGAACTTCTCAAGAAAACCAATCCAAATGGCATTCCCTATCTTCAAGAGGTCCTTGAAAAAGGGCCGATGAGAAAATATCAGCCTGCCAGCTCACGAACAAGAATGGGTTAAAAATAAACATTAGAGTTGTTTCAAATCATCTAATCTAGAATAAAGAAAAAAGACAGTTTCTCAACGTGTTTACTCACATTAAGAGACTGTCTTTTTGGAGTGGACAAAATCGTGTTTTGTCCACGGGTGGTGCCTGACACCATAAACCCTATTTACACTATAAACACCATTTATTTGAATGATCCATTATATTTTGCTTGTGGTCTATAGATGGTATTGTTTTCGGCCTGTTCTAGGACATGTGTTGTCCATCCGACGATTCTGCTTGCGGTAAAGGTTGGGGTGAATAGTTCTGCATCCATGTTGATGGCTTTCATGATGGCAGCGGCATAAAACTCTACGTTTGTATAAAGTGCTCGGCCAGGTTTCAGTTCTTCTAATACCTTCACAGCCGTGCCTTCTACATCCATGGCTAGGTCAAGCCATTCATCCTCACCAACCAACTCCATTAGCTTTGCCTTCAAAGAAATGGCTCTAGGGTCGTGAGTTTTATAGACTCTGTGCCCAAAACCCATTAATTTTTCTCCGTTTGTTACCTTATCTCTTAAAACTTTTTCTGCATCTCCGACCAAAGCAATCTCATTAAGAAGCTCGATGACGCCTGAGGGAGCGCCGCCATGAAGTGGACCTTTCATTGTACCGATTGCAGAGGTGATAGCGGAAACTATATCTGACTCAGTAGATGCTGTAACCCTTGCTGAAAAGGTAGAGGCGTTCATTCCATGTTCAAGGGTTAGAATTATATACGTTTCGAGTGCTTCAACATGGGCAGCGTTAGGCATCCTTCCACTTAGCATATACAAGTAATTTTCAACATGGTCTAAATCATTCCAGTGTGGAACGAACCTTTTCCCTGCTAACTGTCTTTTTCGATAGGCAATAATCGTAGGAACCAAGGCGGTTAACCGGATTGCCTGTGAGACACTAGGCTTCCAACCATAATTGGAATTACCGCTTTCTGCAGAAATGGCCGTTCTAATAACACTCATTAAATCCATGCCCGGCGGAAGTTGGTCGATTATTACCTTTACATATTCGGGCAGATCACGATTACATTTTAACTCGTCTTTCAGCGCACTTAACTGTTCAGCATCCGGGAAGTTACCATACCAAAGAAGATAGGCAGCTTCTTCAAAAGAAAATCTTTTCGTAATCTCCTTAATTTCATACCCCCGATAAAATAACTTTCCATTATCCCCATCTATATGACTGATTAATGTTTCCGCTGCAACAATTCCTTTCAAACCTTTTTGGATCATTAATATTACTCCTTTCCTTATTTACTGTTATTTTATAAAATAAATACAATTAAGAAAATTGAATATTATTAAAGTGATTGATTAATATTTTTAATAAGGAGGAAAACATGGAATTTCAGTGGTTAAACACATTTATTACTGCTGCAGATTGCGAAAATTTTAGAAGAACTGCTGAACTTTTATATATTTCACAGCCTTCAGTAACGGTCCATATAAAACAGCTAGAAAAAGAGCTGGGTACCCCATTGTTTAATCGAGAAGGAAAAAAAATAAAATTGACAGAAGAGGGGAAAAGATATTTAGTTCATGCAAAGAGATTGCTAGAGGTTTATCAACGTGGTCTAGAGGATTTATCCTCCTTTAGTCAAGGATACACGAGGAAATTGTCCCTAGGCATTTCACCTCTAATCGCAGATACCATCTTACCCTACGTATTGAAAAGCTATACAAATCAGTATCCGGAAGTAGAAATTTCAATCAAAATTATTGAATCAGTTGATATTGAACAGGCGGTTTTAAGGGAAGAAGTAGATTTGGGGCTGTCGTGCTTAAACAGTAGTTATCCAAGTTTGATTTGTGAGCTTTTATATAATGATAGAGTCATTTTGGTAGCTCCGCATGATGGGAGAGATGCTGAATCAGCACCCCCATTAGACGAAGAAGAAGTATTAACAACTAATTATCTATTAACCCACAACCATCCTGGTTATTGGGATCTTCTTTGTAGGCTGGTAAAAAGTAAATATCCAAGTGTGAGAATGATGAAGGTATCGCAAGTCCATATTACGAAAAGGTTTATTGTTGAGGGGTTGGGAGTATCCTTCTTACCAACGTCAACGGTAAGAAGAGAATTATTAGAAGGCAGATTGTTAGAGGTAAATTGTGAGTCTATCAATTTACCTGAAGCTAATACATATGCCATTATGAAGTACGACCATACCAAACAAAAAGAATTTCTAAAATTTATCTCCAACTATCGCTTGTAATGAAGTTTTTTTCTGTAACTAATTAAGGAAAAACGAAGAACGGCACTGCTGCAAACCATAAGAACAGAGCCGTTCTATCATATTTCTTTATATTAACAATATGCGTCCCAATTATAAATTCATTTGTTGCCCTTCTGTGAAAATTTGGAAGGTAATCCCGAACTTGTCTGTTACACTACCATAAGCGGGGCTAAAGAAGGTTTCTTGCAGCGGGATGTCCACTTTACCGCCTTCCTTTAAGGCATCAAAAAATTTATGAGCCTTTTCAGCGTCGTCCGTTGAAATACATATGGTAACTTGATTTCCGCTTTGATGAGGTTGACCAGGAAACGTATCAGAAAACATAAGCTCTGTTTCGCCAACTTTTAATGTCGCATGGCTTACTAGGTCCTTTGCTTCCGATGGAAGAGGAAATTCAGGATTTTCCGGCATTTCCCCGAAAGATTGAGAAAAAAGAACCTGTGCATCCAATGCCTTTCCGTAAAATTGAATCGCTTCTTTTGCATTTCCATTCATCACTAAATAGGGAATTAATCGTAATGTCATGAATAATCATCTCCTTGATTTATTAGGTATTTTTCCTGTTATGGTTAACCTTCAGAAAACCAGACTTTCAATCGTCATTTTCAATGGAAAGGCCTAGATCCTATTATTACCCATAATATGATTATAAAACCAAGAACGTATGTTTGCAATATAAAGTTTGCTACTTTACACTATTTTTACAATGAAAACACGGTTTATTTCAACGCAGAAAGGTATCTTTCATTTAAAATATTAAGATGATGGATGGCATGTCCTGCGATAATGTAGGCGATGGCACGGGGGGTGACCTCCGTATTATTGGCGAAACCTACTTTTGCCCAAGCCTTTTCCGACATATTCTGAATTAACGTAATGGTGGCATTTCGTACAGATGCAAAGTCATCGAGGATGTTTTTGATCGAAAGGTTATTCAACCCGGCCTCTGCAATATAATCGTTCTCGTTAAATCCAGCCAAAGGGGTCTGGTCACCACGGCCAATTCTCAGCAGGCGGTAACTCATGATTCTTTCAGTATCTGCCATATGGCCAAGCACTTCTTTGATGCTCCATTTACCAGGGGCATAACGGAAATTACCGTCACCTACCGATATTCCTTCAAATAGTGCAACTGTCTCTGCTAGATTTTCATTCAAAACCGATAATAGGTCACCTTCAGGAACCAGATTAACATAGGGCACATAGTATTCGGGGTACTCACTTGTTTGTGGACGTTGAAACATTTCATTCTCTCCCTTCTAATCTTGCAGCATTATTCACCCTTCACGTTAAAGATATTAGGGGATTCCGCCACTTTATTCATTTTTTCAAAGAAATACCATACAAGGTGGAACAATATATGGCATAGGATGGCGGCCGCTAACCCCTCACTCCAATATAACCAGCCACAGAATAATCCTACCATAATATTCATACTATTCGAATAGATTACGAGTGTTTTTGTGATTTTTATTTTCATTTGGTAAATTGCCGGTAAGTGAACAAGAGCGAAAAGGATAGCAGCTACGAGATTTCCAATCCACATAGAAATTAGTTGGTTATCAATAACAAGGTTTCCAATCCAAACGAAAAAGCTCATTAATCCAAAGCGGAATATCACTTCCTCCACTATCCCGCCATAAATTAGACGAGTAAAGATTCCAAGTTGTTTCCGTGAATGTTCCACTTTTGCAATTGTATCCTTATCTACCTTTTTAATAAAATAACGATAGTAATAAGCAACATGAACGATGGCGCAAACCAAACCAAGCAAAAGACTTGTTTCGTTAATCCCAGCGAAAGAAGGCTTTGTAAAACCAGCTTCCCTATAGAAAAAGACGCCTAAAACCGCCAATGGAACAGCCATGATGAAATGGTTCAACATCCGTACCCAAAATGGTGGGATTTTTTCGTCTGGCAGAAAATCATTGATTAGTTTCTTCTCGTTACACACCATTAGGATAATTCCTGGAAGAATTATAGCAACCATAATCAAGATTTCTACAATTCTCATATAAAAACCTCCTTTAAGTTATTCCTCAATTTCGATTCCTTCTTTTTGTAAAAAGAACTTCATCGCCTTGGCAAGCCATTCTTCCTCTTCTTTTGAAAAAGGTAGCGGAATAGTCAATTTTTCTTCTGGCAGATCTGTTTTTGTCATTTGTAAAATCAATGAGGTATCTTCACCCACGATCACTGAAAACATAGTAAACATATCTTTAATCAATGCTTGAGCCTCTTTGCCCTCATGGTGACTTCCACAAACATTCTTCAAATCTGTTAACAGTGTGGCCCATTTTTTTTCGAGTTCGAGCTGTTCTTCTTGTGGGAAATCAAAAATAGCGTCCACTTTTTCCTCAGGGAAAAGGTTTTTTAACCATTCCTTGTGATCAGCTTCTAACAAAATACCGTTAATGATGGAAATGAAAATAGAGGAATCAACTGGATTATTTTCTTCCACAATATTAAGGGCGCTGTCCAGGGCTTTTATCATATGATCAATATGAGCCCGTTTTTCCAGCATGGCCTTCTTTTGAAATAGTAACGAATCTTTGAGGTTCCAATTCTCTGTTTCAATTAAATCCTTAATTTGTTCGAGAGAAAAACCGAGAAATTTCAAGGTTACTATTTTTTGTAAGGTGATAAAATGTTCATCTCTGTAAAAGCGTCGTCCTGACCTTTAGTGTAGAGAAATCTTCCATTCCAACTTCTAAAGGAATTAATGTAGGGGATTCTATAACGGAGGTGAAAAAGGCTTATGGAGAGAACTATTATCAAAAAGCAGCGTAAAACCCCTAGCTTTAGATATGGGGATATAAGCTGTAT